>CAZIIB010000414.1:0-4137 GCA_964539125.1 uncultured Thermoanaerobaculia bacterium
CCGTGACCATCCCGAGGACCGCCAGCAGCACCGGCACCACCCTCGCCCGCATCCTTGCGCTCATCGTCACTCCTTTCCCGCCTGGGGAGCCTGTCGCGCGGCGAGGGCTTCTCCCCCGCCGCCGCCGCGCTCCGCGTCGGGGGGAGATACGAGGTGACGGCCGGAGAGTTCCGGCCGGGACGGAGCTCTGATGAAATGGGCAACTACCGCCCGGCAGCCTCCGGGTTGACAGATGAAGGAGTCTCCTCTAATATACTCAGAAGATCGCGAACGGATGGATGTGATGCGAGTTTCTTCCCAGAACTCCACGGCAACTCTTCCGGGGCTCGTCATCGCGGGAGCCACGCTTCTCGTGGCCATCGCCGCCCCCGTGTTCGCTACTCCGCCCGTCTCCTGGACCCCGCAGCGGCTCCAGGTCTCGGTGGCGGCAGGCACGACGGCCCACGTACAGGCCACCGCCACGCTCGGTGAGGACGTCCCGAGCTTGACCGCGGAAGTCGTACCGGCGCTCGGTCCCTTCGTCAGCGTCGAGCCCGGGGTCGTGCCTTCTCTCCCCGCCGGGTCCCAGCAGACGTTCCAGATCGACATTCAGATTCCGGCCGCGACTCGACCCCGCAAACTCGGTGGCACCCTTCACCTCCGTGAGGGTTCGAGCACACTCGCCCAGCCTCTTCCCATCGAGATCACCGTCACCGAGGCACCGCCCACGGTCACGGCAAAGGGCATCGAGCTGGAGATTCCTCCCGGTTGGGTCGTCGACCAGCAATCGCTCGATCTCGGAGGCCCGATCTCTCTCAACGACTTCGACGGGGACTACGCACAGGGCGGCTTGCGACCTGCCGATGGCGCGGAGATCGACGTCACGACGATTCCTCTTCCCAACTTGACCATCCCGCAGCTCATCCAGAAGGACCTGGCGGGTGCGTCCGTGGGACCGATCGAAGCCACGCAGGTCGATGGCCAGCCGGGGTTCGAGGTCACCTACTCGTTCGATCTCATGCCTTCGCTCACCGAGAAGGACCTCGCCGTCTACGTACCCCATGGCCAGGTCGTGTACAAGTTCTTCCTCGCCTACTGGCAGGGAAACGCTCAGGAGGCGCAGCTCGTCACGACGTTCGAGAATCTCTTGTCGAGCGCCCGGTTCACCGAGTAGGACAGACGTGATGAGGACTCGAAGCCCACGCCGCATGCTCCTGGCCCTGGTGGTGATCTCCGGCCTTTCACTGCTGCCGACGGCCGTCCAGGCCGCACCCTGCTCGCTGACCGCTGCCGAGATCGACGCCTACCTCACGGGGAAAGGGTCCCCGCTGGCGGGCCTGGGCGCCGAGTTCCTTCAGCGTGGCCTCGAGTGGAACGTCGACCCGCGGCTGATCATCGCGATCGCAGGCGCTGAGTCCTCCTTCGGGAAGGCGATCTGTGGCACCAACAACGCCTGGAACTGGTTCTGGTGCCATGCGGACAACTCGTGTGGTAAGGATCCGTGCGGGAACTCGCCCTTCACCTCGTGGCAGCGAGGGATCCAGACCGTCACCAAGTTCATCCGGCTCAGCTACCTGAACAAGGGCCGAACGACGATTCCATTGATCGGCGCGAGGTACTGTGCCTCCGGCTGTCAGAACTGGGTTCCGAACGTGACCCAGTTCTACGACACCGAGCTCAAGGGCGACACCTCCGATCTCGGCTGCGCCCCGGAGTGCGCCGCCGCGAGCTGTGGCAGCTTCGTCCCCTGCGCGACTCCGGGCGCCGCCTGTCAGGACCCGGTGTGCGTGAAGATCGCCAACGTCCCAACCGGCCAGTGCGTGGAAGGGACCACCGCGTGCGCTGGGCTCGCTGACTGCACTTCGAGCGCCGATTGCGGCCGCGGGATCTGCGCAGTGGCCACCTGCTGCGGCCGAAACGTCTGCGTACCGACCAGCGTTTTCTGCAGCAGCACCGCGGGTGCCCAGACACTTCCGCGCCCCCAGATCGAGGGCCTGGCTCCCACCATCGGGTCCACGCACGATCTGGCGCCAGTGCCCCACCAGTAGAAGCGTGCGCGGCAGGGACACGTCGCCGCGTGGATCCCGCCCCGCCGCCCTCAGGTGATCGAAGCGGCGTCGACGCTTCCGGGCTTCGCCACCCACCGGCCCCGAACCAGCCCGCGCTTCTCCATCGTTAATGGAGAGGTAGAGCACCGCGGCCTGGAAGCTCAGCCGGCGGCCGGCGAGCCGCGGGGCCCCAGCGCCTCGCGCACGCGGGCGAGGAGCTCGCACGAGCCGAAGGGCTTCCGGAGCACCGGCGCGCCCGGCGGCATGCCCCTCTGGTTGCCCAGGATCTGCTCGTTGTAGCCGGACATGAAGAGCACCTTGATCTCGGGCCGGAGCTCGAGGGTCTCGGCGGCCAGCCCCGGGCCCAGCAGCTCGGGCATCACGACGTCGGTCAAGAGCAGGTCGATCCGGCCCTCGAAGGAGGCGGCGATGTCGAGCGCCTGCCGGCCGTCGGCGGCGTTCAGGATCCGGTAGCCGTGCCCGCTCAGGATCTGGGCCGCCAGGTGCCGGACCAGGGCCTCGTCCTCCACCAGGAGAATCGTCTCCTCGCCTCCGAGCGCGTCGGGCTCGGGCGGCGGTCCCGGCGACCGCTCTCCGGCGGAGGCCCGTGCGCGCGGCAGGTAGACGCTGAACGTGGAGCCGCAGCCCGGCTCGCTCTCCACCAGGATGTGCCCACCGCTCTGCTCGACGATCCCGTAGACCACCGACAGCCCGAGGCCGGTCCCCTGGCCGACCCCCTTGGTGGTGAAGAACGGCTCGAAAATGCTCTCGCGCAGCTCGGCGTCGATCCCCTCGCCGCTGTCGCGGACCTCCAGGCAGACGTGCCCGCCGGGCTCGAGTGGCGGATGACCGCGGGCGAACCGGTCGTCGAGGTCGGCGTTGCGGGTGGTGATCGTCAGCGTGCCGCCCCGGGGCATCGCGTCGCGGGCATTGACCACCAGGTTGGTGATCACCTGCTCGATCTGACCCGGATCCGCCACCACGCCGTGGAGCTCCGGATCGAGGACGGTGACCAGCTCGATGTCGGCCCGGATCAGGCGCCGGAGCATCTGCTCCATCTCGCCCACCACCTCGTTGAGCCGGACGTGGCGGGGCTGAAACACATGGCGCCGGCTGAAGGCGAGGAGCTGACGGACCAGGTCGGCGGCGCGGCGGCCGGCCCGGCTGATCTCCTCGACCTCCGAGTAGTGGCGGCCGTCACGGCTCATCTGGGTCCCGACGAGCTCGCAGTATCCGAGGATGGCGGTCAGCAGGTTGTTGAAGTCGTGGGCGACGCCGCCGGCGAGGCGCCCCAGGGCCTCGAGCTTCTGGGACTCGCGGAGCTGCTCCTCGAGCCGCCGCCGGTCCCGCTCCGCGGCGGTCCTCTCGGTCACGTCGCGGAAGCTCCAGACCCGCCCCACGCACTCGCCATCGAGGCGCTGCGGCTGAGAGTATCGTTCGAAGATGCGGCCGTCCTTGAACTCCAGGATGTCGAAGCTCTCCGCCTCCGGCTCGGCGTAGAGCTCGTCGACCCTGGCGAGGAAGCCCTCCGGGTTCACCAGCTGGCCCAGCACGAACTCCAGAGCTCGCCGGTCGTCGTCCGAAGAGAGGATCTCCGGCGGGATCCTCCACATGTCGGCGAACCGCCGGTTGGAGCTCACGATCTTGCCGGCGCGGTCCACCACCAGAATGCCGTCGGCGGTGGACTCGAGGGTCGCCTGGAGCAGAGAGAGCGACTCCTCCCGCTCACGCTTCGCCCGGGCGACCTCGCGGAGGTCCTTGCGGAGCTGCGCATTGCGCTCGAGACGCTCCTGGGAGGTCAGATCGAGCGACCGCTCGAGGAGCATCCGACCCTCGTCCGCCTGGCGGTAGGCCTGGTCGACCACCGCCAGGAGGTCCTGCAGCCCCGAGGGCACCTCCTCCAGAGCTCCGAAGAGGCGCTTGAGCTGGCGCTCCAGGAGGCGGTGCAGGGGCTATTCCTCCGCCAGCGCCGTGATGGTCATCGTCTGGTTGTGGAGCTCGCAGCCCGTCTCGACCGAGCCGTGGGGCGAGACCTCCCCGTAGGAGTAGAAACCGGTCATCGCCGGCCCCTCGCCGATATACGCCTCACCCTCGAACTCCGCCGGCGGCC
>CAZIIB010000415.1:0-4133 GCA_964539125.1 uncultured Thermoanaerobaculia bacterium
CAGGAAACGACGCCACCCCCAGGCTCACCGTCAACCCGATCCGCCGCCCCCCCTCCGCGACCACCAGCGCTTCCACCGCCTCGCGCAGCCGCTCCGCCACCGCCAGGGCGCCCGCCCCATCCGTCGCCTCGAGCACCAGGGCGAACTCTTCGCCGCCGTAGCGGGCACAGGTGTCCGCGGCCCGCCGTTCCGCCTCGAGCGTCCGCGCCACCGCCACCAGCGCCCGGTCCCCGACCGGGTGGCCGAAGGTGTCGTTGATCTCCTTGAAGCGGTCGAGGTCGCACATGACCACGCTCACCGCGCCCCCCCGCTCGCACGACCGGGTGAAGAGCTCGGCGAGCGAGCGCTCGAAGAGCCGGCGCACCGGGATGCCGGTCAGCGGGTCCTCCCGGGCCTCGCGGTCGAGGATCGCCCGGTGAGTCCAGCCGGAGAGCTGAGGCAGCAGGCTCTCGAGCAGCGCTACGTCGGTCGGGCGCGCACGCCGCGGGTCGCACCACAGCCGGATGCGCCCCAGCACCCGGGCGTCGGCCTCGAGCTCGCGCTCCACCAGGTGCCAGGGCCGGCGGCGGTGAATGCCGGGCAGCGCCGGTGCCCAGGGTCCCGGGTCCGGCGCCCCGCCGTGGATCACGCCGTCCGGCCCCGCCCACCAGCTTCGGACGTTGCCGCCCTCCTCGGTGAGGGTGAGCTGGAACCAGTGGACCTCGAGCACCCGCAGGCATTCGGCCCGGATCTGGGCGGCCAGGCCTCCCAGGCCGAAGCCGGCGGCTCCCATGCGCCGGCTCGCCCGCGTGACCCGCTCGAGATCCACCGCCCGTCGCTCGAAGGCTCCCTGGAGGAAGCCCAGGCGAGCGGCCTCGAAGGCGAGAAGGGCGAGGCCCCAGAGCAGGGCGGCGGCGATCCCCCAGCCCACGGCCGGGCCCACCGCTACCAGCATGCTCCCGAGCGCCCAGCCGGCGGCGTCCAGGGAGAAGGGCAGTACCCGCCGTACCAGATGAAGGGACTGACGCGGACGCCGAAGCTTCGCCGTCGCCAGGATGAGGGCGAAGAAGGTCAGGAGGTACGCGAGGCCGGAGCCCGAGGCGGGCGCCCACGCGAGCGTCGGAGGCGCGGGCGACGCTCCCGGGCCCGGGGCGGCGAGGCCGTGGGCCGCGAGGGCAGCGGCGAGGGTGGCGAGCGCCGCGCGTCCCGCCCCTTCGACCAGCCGGGCGACTCCGCGCCGCTCGTCCGGAGGTGCGGGTGACATCCGCGCCAGGAGCCGGCGGCCGAGCCCTCCGAGGACGTAGCCGGCGGCGGCGAGCCCGGCCGCCCAGGAGGCTCCGAGGACGGCGATCGCCGGCGGCAGGGCGGCGGTGCCCAGGCCGAGGGCGGAGCCTCCCAGCGGCCGGTGGAGCGAGCCGAGGGCCAGGGCGGCGAGGAAGGTGAGGACCAGCCCGGACTCGGCCGCGCCGAAGGGCCGACCGCCCGGCGCGCCGGTCCACGGAATCAGCGCCGCGAGCGCCAGGGCCACCGCGGCGAGGACGGCGGGGAGGGCCGAGACGGCACCCTGGCGCCAAGCTCGGAGATCGATCGTCATGGGATCGAGGAGATGCTTCCGTATTGTAGCCCGCGCGGGAGAGGGGGATCGTCCGCCGCGCCGGGACGGTGGAGGAAGCTCCCGGTAAGATCTCGCTCCGTCCCATGTCCGCCACCCGTCGCTCTCCCGACCCGGGCGCCGCCCGCCGCCCTTCGCCCCCGGGCCGGGCCCGGCGCGAGCTCGCCCCCGAGATCATGGACGGCGCCCTCGCCTATCGCGAGGCCCGCCGTGCGCTCACCGACCTCGACCGGGTCACCCGCCTCCTGCTGGGCACCGGTGCCCTGGTGCGGACGCTCGTCCCCCGGCTCGCGGCGGCTGGAGCGGCCGAGCGGACCGTCCGGGTTCTCGACCTCGGCACCGGCACCGGCCGCTCGGGCGGGGAGCTCGACCGCGCCGCTCGGCGGCGCGGGATTCGCCTGCGGCTGGTGGGGGTCGACCGGCGGCTAGCGCACCTCCTCGTGGGCCGCGCGCTGGGCCACGCCCAGCACCGGGTGGTAGCTGCCGCCGAGGCCCTTCCGTTCCGCGACGATGCCTTCGACTGGGCGTTCTCGACTCTCTTCTTCCATCACTTCGGCGGCCCGGAGAACCTGGCGGTCCTCGGCGAGATGAGCCGCGCGGCCCGCCGGGGCATGGCGGTGGTCGACCTGAGGCGGAGCCGCGTCGCCGTCGCCCTGGCCCGGTTGCTGTTCCCCTTCCTGGGCGTCGGCCGGGTCGCCCGCCACGACGGCTATCTCTCCATCGCCCAGAGCTGGACCCTCGACGAGGTGCGGGGGCTGGTCGGGGAGCTCCCGGTCGAGGAGCTGCGCCTTCGCTTCCCGTTCCGCTGGAGCCTGGTGATCTCCTCGTCACCCGCCGGCGCCTGAGGCTCAGCCGGGCAGGTCCCTGGCCGCGGGGACGAGCCCGAAGCCGTCGGCCGTCTCGACCGCCCGTACGATCGCCCGGGCCACCGCGTGTTGGGCGAGGACCCCGATCTGGTTGACGTGGGCGGGGCGCTGACCCACCGAGAGAGTCACCACGAGGTCCCCGTCGAAGAGCGAGAGGGCCGGCGAGAGGGCTCGGTAGAAGCCGCCGAAAGCCATCTGGCAGACCTTCGAGGCCGCCTGGCGCGAGAGCCCGGCGTCGGTCATCACCACCGCCAGGGTGGTGTTGCCCTCCCAGACATGGTCGTAGCCCGGAGGCAGCGCCGCCAGCTCGCGCTCGGCCGAGGCCAGCTCGAGGCTGTCCGGCGTGCGCCGGCAGCCGGCGAGGAGCCGGCCGGTGTCCGGATCGCGGACGTCGCCGAAGGCGTTGACCGCCACCGCCGCCGCCACGGTGAGCCCGCCCTCGACCACCAGGGAGGCGAAGCCGAACCCCCCCTTCATCCCCTGCTCCGGTCCCAGGGCCTTGCCCACCGTGGCTCCGGTGCCGGCGCCCACGCTGCCCACGCCGACCTCGGCCCCCTCGTCCGCCCCCAGGGCGCTCTCCAGGGCCACCGTCGCCAGCTCCCGGTAGGAGCGCGCGCTGGCGTCGCCGAAGGCCAGGTCGAAGAGGATCGCCGTCGGCACCAGCGGCACCACGCCGTAGCCGGTGCGGAAGCCGTGCCCCCGGGCGGCGAGGTGCTCGACGACCGGGTCGGCGGCCGCGAGGCCGTAGCCGCTCCCCCCGGAGAGCACCACCGCGTGGGTGCGCGTGGCGATGTGGCGGGGATCGGTGAGGGAGTCGAACTGGCGGGTGCCGGTGGCCGAGCCTCGAACCTCGGCTGCGGCCGAGGCACCCTCGGGGCAGAGGATGACCGTGACCCCGGTCTTGCCCCGGTCGTCCGAGCCGTGTCCCATGCGGACTCCGGGCAGGCTGAGCGTTCCGGAAGGGGGCGGCAGGGGCGGAGCGGCCATCGGCAGGGATTGTACCCGCCGCACCGGCTCGGGAACCGCACCGCCCGGGAGATCGGAGCGGAATCGGGACGCGGAGTGAGGGGAGTTGTAGACTGGGAACCCGGAAAGGACCGCAAGCCTCGTGAAGCGCTTCAAGCCGATCTACGGAATCCTCTTGGTCCCGGTCTTCATGGTCGCCGTCTTCGTGCTCTCCGGCGGCTTCGGCTCGGTGGCCTTCACGCGGGTTTCGCCCGACGCGGATGGGATGGTACGCATCGACGTCTCCCACCTCGCCACGGGCGAGATCCAGTACTATCGGTTCCTCAACCGGGGCAACCAGGAGGTCGAGTTCTTCGTGGCGCGCGACCCGCACGGCGTGCTCCAGGTCGCCTTCGACGCCAGCGAGACCCACGCCAAGCTCGGCCGCGGGTTCCGCAAGGAGGGGGACTGGGTGATCGACAGCAAGTGCGAGACCGCCACCCGGCTGGACGAGGTCAACGACGGCGGCGGCGGTTGCCGTCCGGTCCCTTTGGAGCACCGCCTCGAGGGCGAACAGATCGTCCTGCTCGAGCAAGACATCCTGAAAGGCTGGCGCTTGTTCAACTGACCGCCCCGCCGGTTACCGCCGGGGGCTGGTCACGCCGGGTGCTTTCAGTGTAACTTCAACGTTTTGACCGCCTTGGGCGCGTGTGCTATCGTCTCGCGGCTCG
>CAZIIB010000416.1:0-4129 GCA_964539125.1 uncultured Thermoanaerobaculia bacterium
GAGACAGCCGATCTCCAGGTACTCCACGTCCGACATCGGGGGAAGGCTTACCGTTGACGCCTTGCTCCAGGGGCCAACTCAGTTCGTGGCCCGACTTTGCAAGCGTCACCGAGGGCGGGGCCGCTGGCCGGCGCCGAGCAAACATTGAGCAAGCACTTGGGCTCGAAGTGGAGCGTGGACGGGCGTAGACCGAGGGCCGGAGGAACCTCCCAACGCCCGTAGGAACCCCTGGCAGGGCGTCGCCGTCACGTGATTCCACCTCACTTGACAAATTCCACCATGGCGTACAAGAATCTCCTAGATAGGAGAGGAGACGGCATGCCCCTGAACATCAAGAACCGCGAAGTCGAGCGCCTGGTCGACGAGGTGGCGAAGATCGCCGGCGAGTCCAAGACCGAAGCGGTACGCAAGGCGCTGGAGGAGCGCCGCGAGCGGCTCGCCTTCCAGGTGCCGCCCAGGAATCGGCGAGCGGAGGTGATGCGCTACCTCGAGCGAGAGGTGTGGCCCAAGGTCCCGCCCGAGCTCCTGGGCCGAGGCCTCACCAAGGAGGAGCAGGAAGAAATTCTGGGCTACGGACCGGAGGGCGTGTGATCGTCGACACCTCCGCCATCCTGGCCGTCATCTTCAAGGAACCTGGTTACGAGCGCCTGATCGACAAGCTCCTGGCGCCCGGACGAAAGGGTGTGGGGACGCCGACGTTGGCCGAAGCGGGGCTGGTCCTCACGGGGCGCCTCGAGGGTGACGCGGAGGCCCAGCTCTCGGGCATTCTCCAGCAGTTCGAGATCGTGCCGGTGCCCTTCGGGGAGCGCCACTGGAGGACCGCCGTCGAGGCCTTCCGCCGCTTCGGTAAGGGCCGACATCCGGCCGCGCTCAACTTCGGGGACTGTCTGACCTACGCCACGGCCAAGCTCGCAGACCGCCCCCTCCTCTTCGTCGGCAAGGACTTCAGCGAGATCGACCTTCCCGCCGCTTGATCGACTCATCCCGGCATTCTGACTGGAGATCAGAAGGTCGCACGTCGAGCGAACCTACTCCACCAGCTTCCGCGGGCACTCTTCTGGTGGTGTGATTGAGCACCAGAAGCGCCGAAGCCTCGGCCAGGGCCTTGTCCTTGCGCCGCAACTCCTTCTCGAGCTCGCGTACGCGCCGGGCCTCCGGAGAGCGCTTCGACTTCTCCGGCCTCGCTCCCGAGCTCAACGCCGATTGCATGACTGCACGCCAGCCCACCCGCCCGCCGCCGGGGCAGCCCCCCGAGACATCCTGGGGGATGGGGGCGGGGTAGGGAGCCAGAACCGCTACCGGCTTATGCGACAACTACCCTGACACAGGGGGAAAGTTCGCCTGCGTAAATGCATAACCGAGAACAGGTGTAGGCACCCACTTCCTCCCTCCAGCGCCTCCACGTTTCGCGGGAACGCAGAATCTCGGCGACCATGAGCGCGGCTGGAATAAGAGTGAAGGCGATCAGAAGCACCAGAGTTGAAATGGGATCAGTGCGTGGATCCCACCCGAACGCAAGGGCCGATCCAGCAGCGATCATCGCCCCGGCACCAACTCCCATGGCAGTTGTGGCCAGAGGCAGTCCAGTCCTCCTCCAAGTCTGAACCGCTCGCACCGTGCAGAAGACTCCAAAGAGAAGCAAGAGGAGGCCCGCCCCGATGGAGAGCCCATGGTTGAAGGTGAAGGAGAACCGGCTGGGTTTCCGAGTCCAGAAACTCACACTCGTACTCCTGCGCAAACCACCACTCGCCCATGGCCCGGCGCTCCTCCTCGAGGAGCTCCGGGGAGATCCGCGGGCAGTCGGCCCTGATCCTCGAGGCCGGTGGGCCCGAGGCGCTGCCGGTCCTCGGCCGAGCGCTGGCGCGGCGAGTCCAGGCGCTGTTGCCGAAGCGCTGCTCACTATTCGGGGGCGAGCCGCTCCGGCTCGTTCCCCTCACCTTCCGCTGGACTACGAAGGCGATCTTCGGTGTGTGCGGGAGATGGTGGCGCTGGATCGCGTCCTCAGGAGGTGAAGGTCCCGGAGTGCCCGGGGCTGGCCAGGCTCACGGCCAGACTCAGGAGGTGTAGTGACGGATCACGACCAGTTCTTCAAGAACCTGTTCCAGGAGTTCTTTGGCGACCTGCTCCGGATCGTGGCCCCGGAGCTGGCGCCGCGGCTCCGGGTGGAGGAGCCCACGTTTCTCGAGAGCGAGCTCTTTACACGCTTTCCCGAGGGGAGGCATCGCTACCTCGACCTGGTGGCCCGGGTCGAGACCGTGGGTGGCGACCCAGAGATGATCCTCGTCCACGTGGAGGTAGAAGCCCGAGCCCGAAAGACGATGGGTCGGCGGCTTTTCGACTACTCGATGCAGCTATGGCTGGAGCACCACCAGCCGATCCTGCCCATCGTCGTCTACCTGCGCGGCGGCAAGCCGGATGTGACCCGGGAAGAGGTCCGACTGGAGCTGCTCGGCGAGACCTTCGTCTCCTTCATCCACCGCGCTTTCGGGTTGTCGAGGAGCGAGGCGGCCGCCTACCTGGCGCGGCCGGAGCCGCTGGCGTGGGGCCTCGCCGGTCTGATGAGGCCGGGCCCGGAGTCGGCGGCTCGCCACAAGCTGGCATGCCTCACGCCGATCACCAAGGCGACGCTCACCGACCGGCAGCGTGTGCTGCTGGTCAACTGCATCGAGACCTATGTAGACTTGAACGATGCGGCGCAGCGAGAGTACGAGGCTCTCCTGGCCGAGGAGGGAAACGAAGAGGTGGCGACCATGGAGATGACCTGGGCAGGCCGGATCGCACACGAAGCAAGGCAGGAAGGCCGTGAGGAAGGCCGGGAAGAGGGCCAGCGCGAGTTGCTGCTTCGGCAGCTCGAACGCCGCTTCGGACCACTGTCCCCGGCCACCAGGAAGCGGCTCGGCGACCTCACGGCCCCCGAAGAGCTCTCTCGCCTCGCAGACCGCCTCCTCGACGCCACGAGCCTCGACGAGCTGGGTCTCTAGGCCGTCCGGCTCCTCCTGCGGCCCTCGCAGCGTTCGACCGCGGACAGGTCCTCCTCGTCCCCCAATCCCCCGTCGAACGAGGCCACGCGCTCACAACCGGCGGCGCGGCAGCGCTCGACGACGACGTAGTCGGCGAAGTCACCGCCTCGCTCGGCGTAGCTGTCCAGAGCTTTGCGGGCCAGGTCGGGCTCCTCGATCGAAAGCTGCCGCGTGCGGAGGAGGTCCCGGAGAACCGTGACGATATCCTCCCGAGATTCGCGGTAGACGCTCTCCAGCACCCACATGAGCTCACAGAGCACGACCTGGGGCACGAAGAGCCGCTCCCCGTCCTCGATCGCCCGCTCCACCAGGGCTGCGGCCCGGGGGGACTGCTCCGGGTCGTCGTCGACCAGGTATCGGACCAGGACGTTCGTGTCCAGGCCGATCAAAGGCGAGTCCCCGCCTTGCGCACCGCCTCCTCCATCTCCTCGACCGAGACCCGGCGCCCCGGGCTCCTCAAGACGCCGCGGAGGTCCCTCAAATCCAACGTCGCGGCCTCGACGACCACCTCCCCCGCGCTCGTCACCCGGAACGCCACCCGGTCTCCCTCGTGGAGCCCAAGCCGATCCCGGATCGCCTTCGGTACCGTGACCTGTCCTTTGCTGGTCAGGGTGCTACTCGGCATTCCTTACCTCCGGGAGACTTCATCCTACAAGGTAAGGATACCACGCCGGGCGGGCCGGTCTCGACCACCGCAGCTTCTGCCGGGGCCTTCCCCAGCGCCCTGCCGCGCAGGTCCAAGTCCGCCTCCGGGCCCGCCCGCCCGGCCCGGGAGGTATGCTGGTATCACGGAAGGCAGGAGAGAGATGCGCGAGATTCCCGCGGCAGAGCTTCCGAGAATGGCCCCGACCCACCCCGGCGCGATCCTCCGCGAGGACGTGCTCCCCGCCCTCGGCCTGAGCGAGGCTGACGTCTCGAGCTCGCACGCGCCTCTTCGGCCCTGAGCGAGCCCGCTCAGTCCAGCCGGTCTCGCTCTTCGGGCTCGACGTCGGGCACCTTCCGCAGAACGGCCTCGTACGTCCCCCGGCTCCCCCGCTGCGCGCGCTCCTCCAGATACTCCGCGGTCATCAGCGCCGAGAGCTTCTCGGCCACCGCCGTCGAGATGACCT
>CAZIIB010000417.1:0-4117 GCA_964539125.1 uncultured Thermoanaerobaculia bacterium
GCAGGGCTTCTACGACGGTCTCACCTTCCACCGGGTGGTGCCCGACTTCGTGATCCAGGCCGGCGATCCGCGGGGCGACGGGTACGGCGGGCCGGGCTACACGCTGCGCGACGAGATCGGGCGCCTGCGCTACGCCCGGGGCGTCGTGGGGATGGCGCTGGCCGGTCCCGACACCGGCGGCAGCCAGTTCTTCATCACCCTCTCGCGCCAGCCGCACCTCGACGGCGGCTACACGGCCTTCGGCGAGGTGGTGGGCGGCGACGAGGTGCTCGACCGCATCGAGCAGGGCGACCGGATCGAGTCGATCCGGGAGGTGACGGCAGAGGGCGCTTCCGGCGACGGATCGGTTGTCGGCGCCATGGAAGCGCCCGCACAGCAACCGCGACGGGTCGGCGACCGGCGAGGTCGTTGAACCTCGCAGTGGACTGGGTAGCCTTGGGTGTGCCGGAGGCGACCGGGCGGACAGAGACGAGCTCGAGGTCGTCGGCCGTGAGGTAGACTGGCCCTCAGCTAGGCGCTAGCCTCACTTCTCGAGACCCTTTCCCATGAAGATGCCAACCAGGATCCTCGCCCTCTTGGCTCTGCTCGCTGGCCTGGCCGCGGCTCCCCATCCCATCGCTCTCGCCGCCTCGTCCGACGAGACGCCGGTACTCACCGGCCGGGTGACCCGCGAGCAGATCGAGACGGCGGTGCCGGACTGGGTGAGCCAGACCGTCGAATCCCGGATCGACGACCAGGCGGCAGAAGCCCTGACGTCGGTGCCCCCGGACGCCGAGGTCACGA
Source organism: uncultured Thermoanaerobaculia bacterium (assembly GCA_964539125.1). Classification (GTDB taxonomy): domain Bacteria; phylum Acidobacteriota; class Thermoanaerobaculia; order Multivoradales; family DATKCC01; genus CAVUBL01. The sequence continues at coordinate 784 of CAZIIB010000417.1, forward strand.
TCTTCCTGGGCACGTGGTGCTCGGACAGCCGGCGTGAAGTGGCCCGGTTCTGGCGCGCCCTCGACCAGGTGGGGGACATGGTCCCGTTCGAGGTGACCTACGTCGCCGTCGACCGCGAGAAGACCGAGCCCGCGGACCTGCTCGCCGGCCGCGAGATCGTGTACGTTCCGACCTTCATCGTCGAGCGCGACGGCCGCGAGGTGGGCCGGGTGGTCGAGGAGGCACCGGACGGGATCGAGTCCGACCTCCTGGCTCTCCTGACCGGCGAGAAGACCGGCACCCTCGGCAAGGGAGCCTGAGCGGGCGCGAGCCGCCCCGGCCGGAGATCTTCGCACCAGCTCGTGGCGATGGGCGCTCGGTTCCCTCGCCATGCCGACCCTGCAACCTTCCCGCACACCCTCCGTACTCACCACTGACGCCATGAGCCCCGAGGCGGTGCAGCCCACCGACGAGGAGCTGGTCGAAGCCGTCCTCCACGGGGAGCGCGATCGCTTCGGAGAGCTCGTGGAGCGCTACCAGGGGCGGCTCGTCAACTACCTGTTCCGCCTCCTGCGCAGCCTCGACGACGCCCATGAGCTGACCCAGGAGGTCTTCATCAAGGTGTACCAGGCCCTCGATCGCTACGACCCGCGGTACCGCTTCTCGACCTGGATCTTCCGGGTGGCTCAGAACGCCGCCATCGACCAGATCCGCAAGCGGCGGGTCAAGCTCGTGTCCCTCGACGGGCGCCAGGACCGCGACGGCGAGGCCATGGACTGGGAGCTGCCGAGCGGTGACCGGGGACCGTACGGAGAGCTGCGCAACCAGGAGCGGGGCGGCGCGATCCAGCGGGCCATCGAGAGCCTGCCGTGGGAGTATCGCGAGCTGATCGTCCTGCGCCACTTCGGCGAGCTGTCCTACGACGAGATCGCCCAGCTCAAGGCGATGCCCCTGGGCACCGTGAAGAACAAGCTCTTCCGCGGGCGCCAGATGCTCAAAGAAGAGCTGGCCGAGTACTTGCGGGACTAGGAGGCGGGAGGAATCCTTCTCCATTCAGGAGCGAACCCGATGCAGCGACCGCCGAATCGACCCGAGCCCGCCGGCCACGACCGGCTCCGCGAGTGGCTCACCCTCGAGCGCGAGCCCGGGGAGCAGTTGAGCCACCAGGAGCGCCGGTCGCTGGACGAGCACCTCGCCGAGTGCGCCGAGTGCCGCGCCGAGCGGCGCGAGCTCGCGCGCCTCGACCACCTGCTCGCCAATGATCTCGTGTCCGTGCGCGAAGGCTTCCGCGACGACGTGCTCGCCGCCTTGCCGGCGGCCGGATGGGAGGCGCGGAGCCCGCGGGCCTGGCGCGTCCCGCTGGCGGTCACCCTGGCCCTGCTGGTGGCGGCCGTGGCTCTGGTGGGTGTGTCGTCGGGCGCCCATCCGGGAGCCGGGGTGGGGGGGTTCGCCGGCGTGGTCGCCGCGCTCGGCCAGATGCTGGTCACCGGCGTCCTCGCCGCGAGCGGCCTGCTCTGGGCTTCGTGGCGAGGGCTCGGCCTGGCCCTCGACGCCTCGCTCTCGCCGGCCTCCGCAATCGCCCTGATCGCCCTGGTCGTCAGCCTGGACGTCCTGGTGCTGGCGCTCGTGGCGCGGCGGCGGCGGCCGGCTCCGGAGAAGGTCCGCTCCGCCGGCGGCGCCGGAGACCGATCCTCCGGGAGCTGACCGAGAGTCGCGCTCCGCGCTTGCCGGCGGCCACCTCCATGAGACACCGCTTCGCCCAGTTCCTGCTCGCCGCTCTCGCCGCGACGGCGGTGGCGCCGCCGGTCTCCGCCGCCCCGGTTCCGACGTCCGCCGCCGAAGCGCCGGCCATGGTCATCCGCGAGGGAAGCCTCGCCCGCCGCCAGGTCGTGGCGCTGGGCCGGGACGTCGTGGTCGCCGGGGAGGCGCTCTCGGACGTCGCCGCGCTGAACGGGTCGGTCCGGGTCTCCGGGACCGTCCAGGGCGACGTCATCGTCCTCGGCGGCGACGTCCACCTGGAGAGCAAGGCCCGGGTCGGGGGCGACGTCTTCACCCTGGGCGGGAGCGTGGAGGCCGACCCCGGTGCCACGGTGGAAGGGCGAACCGTCGCCCACCCCACGGCGGCCGCCGCCTGGCTCACTCTCCTCGAGGGGCCGAGCCTGGGGCTGGGGCCGGGAGCGCCGCTCGTCGTGGGCACGAAGCTCGCCCTCATGGCGGCGTGGATGGCTCTCGCCCTGCTGCTCTTCGTCACCGCCGGGCTGGAGATGCTCGCGACCTCCTAGGCCGTGCGCCGGGAGCCGGTCCGCTGCTTCGTGGTGGGCCTCACCGGCGTGCTCGCCCTGGTGCTGACCGCGGTCGCCTTCAGCGCTTTCGCCCCGTCGTTGGCCGGAGCTCCGCTGCTCATCCTGGTCGCCCTCTTCGCCCTGCTGCTGAAGCTCTGGGGGATGGTCGCCGTCTTCCACGCCATCGGCGCCCGCCTGCTGCGCGCCGCGGGTCGCCCCCAGGCCCTCGCCCTCAACGCGGCGACGACCGGGCTCCTGGTCCTGGGGGCGGCGAAGTTCGTGCCGGCGGCGGGAGCGTGGGTCTGGACCCTCGCCACCCTGATCGGCGTCGGGGCCAGCCTGACCTCGAAGTTCGGTCGCCAGGAAGCGTGGTTCCAGGTCACCGAGCTCGACCGGCCGGCGACGTCGGCGAGGTGACGAGGCGGAATCAGGCCCGAGGCGCCCGGTCGCGTCGCTTGACCTTCCCGGCGCCGTACCGTAGCCTGATCGGTTGAAAATAGAGGGTTGCGTGCGCTCCGAGCACCCCGAGACCAACGGCGGGAACGGGATCGGGAGGCGCGCGCAAGTGGACTCGAAATCGAGGAGCGAGAGGAGAGGTAGGAACCACATGGGGGAGATCCAACGCATCGGCGTGGTGGGGGCGGGGACCATGGGGCACGGCATCGCCCAGGTCGCCGCGGGCAGCGGCTTCCAGGTGGCCCTGGTGGACGTTGCCGAGGAAGCGCTGGCCAGGGGCCTGGGCCAGATCCGGAAGGGCTACGCCCGGCAGGTGGAGAAGGAGCGCATGAGCGAAGCCGAGCGCGATGCGGCCCTGGGCCGGATCGAGACGTCGAGCGAGCTCGGCGCGCTCGCAGGCTCGGACCTGGTGGTCGAGGCGGTGGTCGAGCGGCTCGAGGTCAAGCAGAGGGTCCTCGCCGAGCTCGATCGAGCGCTGGCGCCGGAGGCGATCCTGGCCACCAATACGAGCTCCATCTCGATCACCAAGCTCGCCGCCGCCACCGGCCGGCCGGACCGGGTGATCGGCATGCACTTCATGAACCCGGTGCCGGTGATGAAGCTGGTCGAGGTGATCC
>CAZIIB010000418.1:0-4099 GCA_964539125.1 uncultured Thermoanaerobaculia bacterium
TGCGGTGGGCGATGTTGACCGAGCCGCCCCGGGAGGTGCCGTCGTCCCGCCGCAGGGGATGAACGGTCAGGCCCAGGGTCAGGTGCCGGCCTGAAGGACTGACGGTGGTGAGCTCTCGACGCCGCACCCCCCGCTCGCCCGCGACCGCGTCGCTCAGCAGGCGAGCCAGGTCCGGATGGCCGGCCAGCGCCTCCGTCAGGGGCCGCGGCGCCTCGCCCTCCGCCAGCTCCAGGAGCTCGGCTCCGGCGCCGTTGACGGCGAGCACGGTTCCCCGGCGGTCGAGGAGCAGCACGCCGCTCTCGAAGCTCGTGCCCAGGGTGCGCTGGAGGACGGCGATGTCCTCGTCGGCGTCGGCCCCCTCCACCCGGGCCATGGAGCGCAGCGCGCGCTCGAACGTGTCGAGCAGGAAGGGGATCTCGTCCTCCCGGTCCGGAGGGGCCTCTCCCGCCTGGCGCGCTCGCTCGAGGAGCCGGTCGAACGGGGCGAGCACGTGGCCGAGGAAGAGGATCACCAGGAGGGCGAGGGCGGCGTCTCCGGAGAGCACCACCCAGGTGAGGACCGCCGCGCTGCGCCGCTGGAGGGCGAGCGCCGGCGCGCTCAGGTCGACGCGCGCCCAGCCGCCGGCCGATGAGGGTGGGGTGGCCGGGAGCGGGACGAGGGCGACCACCGCGTCGCCCCATCGCTCGTCGGGACCGACGGCTCGTGAGGAAGGGGTGTGGGAGCCCTCGAGGGGCGAGAGGAGAGGCTCGTCGGGCAGGCTCCCGACCCGCGTGCGGGCCGCTCCGTCCGGGCCGAGGACGGCCGCCCCCGTGGCTCCCGCCACCAGGGCGCGCAGGGCGGCCGCGTCGAGGTCTCCGGCGGCCGCGGCGTTCGCCGCCCGTTGGGCGAGCTTCAGGGCTTCGCCCCGGCGCTCTTCGACCAGCAGGGAGATCCCGCTGCGATACGAGAAGAGGGTGAAGACCGAGAGCAGCACCAGCAGGAAGACCGCCACCGGCAGGAGGATCAGGACCTCGCGGCGGAGGCCCACGCCGCGGGGCCTGCGGGGCACCCTCGGGTCGCCTGCGCCGGTCGAGCTCATGGTCCGCCGGGGAGAGCGGGGACGCCGAAGGCGGACCGCAAGTAGAAGGAGACGAGGGCCGGGCCGGCGAACAGCGCGACCAGACCGCCGACGGCGAGGAAGGCGCCAAAGGGGACCTTTGCGCGCAAGCCGGCACGTCCCGCGGCCACCAGGCCCAGGCCGAACATGGCGCCGGTCAGGGCGCCGACGAAGAGCGACACCGTGACGCCTCGCCAGCCGAGGAACGCGCCGATCATCGCCAGCATCTTGACGTCTCCCAGGCCCAGCCCCTCCTCTCGCCGGACCAGCCACCACAGACCGTACGCCGTGAGCAGGATCCCTGCGCCCAGGAGCGCTCCGAGGAGGGCGCCCAGGAGCCCGCTCCAGGGAACGAGGAGCTGAATGGCGATGCCGGCGACGATGCCCGGAAGCGTGATCCGGTCCGGGAGGATCAGGTGCTCCAGGTCGATCCAGGCCAGGACGACCATCAGGCTGCAGAAGAGGGCCGCCGCCAGGGCCGCCGGGCTCGGGCCGAAGCGCTCCATGCAGGCGATGAAGAGCGCGCCCGTGAGCGCTTCGACGATGGGATAGCGGAGCGAGATCCGGGTGCCGCAGACGCGGCAGCGTCCCCGGAGGAGCAGCCAGGAGAGGACGGGAAGGTTGTCGCGGGCCCGGATCGGGGCGCCGCAGGTCGGACACCGGGAGCGCGGCAGCACCGTCGAGAGCCGGCGCGGCAGCCGGTGGATGACCACGTTCAGGTAGCTGCCGGTCACCAGCCCGACGAGGGCGGCGTAGAGGTCGAGCAGGATGCGGACGGCCACGGGTGGGGATTGTAGCCCGGGTCCCCCCGGCCGGCTGGACGCCTTGAGGGCTGGCGCGCCGTCAGGAGCCGGTCTTCTCCGGGAAGCGCACGAACCAGCCGTCGACCCAGACGATGTCCTGGTCGTAGTCCGTGGGGTCGAAGGGACCGACGGTGTACTTCGTCCCCGAAGCCACGCCGTCCCGCCCCAGGCTGCGCACGGAGAAGACCTGGTCGCCGGAGGGGTTGTCGCGGTCGAGATGGAAGTCGATGGGATTCCACCAGGCGTCGAGGCGGGGAACCTCCTGGACGTAGGCCGGCACGAGCACCTCGACGATGTCGTCGTGGGTGACCGGAGGGATCGAGGACAGGTCGATCTGGGTGGCCCCGGCGGCGGCGGCCGCCCCGGACTGGTCGGTGAGCCAGGACATCAGCGCGGTGCCGACGATCTTGATGTCCCCCATGGTGCGCTTCTGCTTGGCCTTTTCGAGTGCGTCGAGCAGGTTGGGTATCAGAAGCGCGGCGATGATGCCGATGATGGCGATGACGATGAGCAGCTCGATCAGGGTGAAGCCCCTGGCCTTGCGGCGAGTGTGCATCCTCGCATCCTCCACGGTCTAATCAGGCGAGCCCCGAGATGGCCCTCGAAATCGAGTCTGGAGAACGACTTAGCAACTCGCGTTCCATAGAGAAATAGCTTTCTGTCTTCCTCGAGGAACGGAACGTCCCCGGACGTGCTCAGGGTCCGGAGCTCGTAGCGCAGGCTTCGACGATCCGCTCCATCCGCTCCACGCCGCGGTCGAACTCATCCAAGGGGATCGACTCGTCGGGGCCGTGTATGCCGAGGAAGTCCTGCGGCTCGAGGAAGAAGGGCGAGACGCCGTAGGCGGGGATGCCCCGCTCGCGGAAGTACCGCGAGTCCGTGAAACCGGCGATGAAGGCTGGTACGACCGGCGCGGTCTTGGAGAGGACCCTCGACACCGCCCGATAGATCGGGTCGTCGACCGGCGAAGGCGGGACCGGAGGCGAGGTCAGGAGCACCTCGACGTGGAGCTGGTCGCCGAGGGCCTCCTCGATCCGCGCGAGGAAGGCCTGGCCGTCGGTCTCCGGCAGGAGCCGCGCGTCGACTCGGGCGGTCGCCTCGGCGGGGATCACGTTGATCTTCTCGCCGCTTCGGAGGACCGTGACCTGGAAGGTGTCCAGGAACAGGTTGGCGAGCCCGGGAATGAAGTCTTCGGTCGGGCCGTCCTCCCGGATCACCTCGTCGAGGTGGGTGAAGATCCTCCGGTACTTGGCGTTGTGGAGGGGAGCCAGCGCGCCCAGGTAGAGGCGGGCGGCCCGGGTCACCTTCCACCGGAAGGGCAGCTGGAGGACGCGGGAGAGCCCGAGAATGAGCTGATGGGTGGCGCTCGAGGGGTTGAGCCCGGAGGCGTGTCCCGGACGTCCCGAAGCCGAGATCCGGAGCCAGAGCGGCCGCTTCTGGGCCACCTCGATGCCCGCCCAGAGGGCCCGGCCGTTGATCGTCCGGTTGGCTCCGCCCTCTCCCAGGACGCCCGCGGCGCCGGTGAAGAGCTCGGGATGGCGCACTAGGAGCCAGCCGACCCCCTGGCGACCGCCCCGCTCCTCGTCGGCGACGGCGAGGAAGATCACGTCGCGCGCGAGCGGCACGCCCCGGCGGTGGAGATCGATCAACGCGGCGAGCTGCGCGATCCCCAGGCTCTTGATGTCGAGAGCGCCCCGTCCCCACAGGCGGCCGTTCTTCTCGATCCCGGCGAAGGGCTCGGTCGTCCAATCCGGTCCCGCCGGCACCACGTCGATGTGGTGGAGGAGGATCAGCGGCCCCGCGGGGGGTGTGCCCGCCGACGGCGAAGCGCGGAGCCGGGCGTAGAGGCTGGTCCGCCCCTCCGGGCTCACCAGCGTCGTCGTCGCGATGCCCTCGCGGTGGAGGAGGTCGGCCAGGTAGGCGGCGCCCCGCTCCTCGTGGCCCGGGGGATCGGTCGTGTCGATCCGTAGATAGGCCCGGAGCCAGCGGGCCGCCTCGGAGAGATCGCCGCCCCGGCGTGCGGGCCGGGCATGCGAGGGCGATGTGGCGGCCCCGAGGAGGACCGCCAGCAACAGGAGCGGGAGGGCTCGGCGGCGGATCACGAGAGGTCAGGATAGGACAAAACGAAACCGCCCGCCGGGAGGCGGGCGGCCTGGAGCACTTTCAAGGTCCCGGAGGAGAGAAGGGGTGCGCCCCCCCC
>CAZIIB010000419.1:0-4093 GCA_964539125.1 uncultured Thermoanaerobaculia bacterium
CGCCTCTGCGCGAGAACCTTCGTGCCGGATCCCGGCTCCTCGTCGGTTTGAGGCGGAGCTTCGCTGGCGGTCTGATTCACGAATCCCTTGTCTTGCGTTGCGGCGCCTTGGATCCACTCCGCAAGACCCCTGCGCGAAAGACAAGGGATTCGTGAATCAGACCACTAGCCCCAGGAGACCTCGAAGACGAGGGGATCGGCCGAGGTCTTGCCGGCCTCGAAGGCCTCTTCCCGAACTCGGACGTACTTGGCCCCGACCTTCTGGAAGCCGACCTCCGTCCAGCCACAGGCGACCGGCGCGACGTACTGGACCTCGCCCAGGCCGTAGACCCGCGTCGTCCCCCGGTGCTCGGAGAGTTGCGAATCGTCGTTTTCCACTCGGGTACCCTGCCAGTACTGCGCCCAGAACCTGTCGATTCCCCGGAACATCTCCTCGGGAGAGGGGACGAAGGCGATGAGCACCCGAAAGACCGTGCTCAGGTTGTCGCGCGCCAGGAACCGCCCGTGCTCCCGCATCGCGCGCGCGAAGCCTCTGGGATCGCCCGGGTGGGCGATGCGGAGGGTGGTGAGATAGATCTCGGAGACCAGGGCGGCCGGATACCACTCGGTGGCCAGGGCACCCCGCAGGGCCTCGACGGCAGGTGGCGAGAGCGACCGCAGGATCTCCTTGTACGTGGCGTCCCCGTAGGCCTCCCGGAGCCACTTGCTGGTGCTCATGATCCCGGCACCTCGAACCTTCGCCTGGGCTGCTTCGGCCGCCATGAGATCCTCCTGACGGTAACGCTAGAGCACCGGCGTTCGGGCGTCAAGCGATTGAGAATGAAAGAGTTGCATTCACGCGAACGCACCATCCCGCAAAGTGCCACCCTCTTGGTGGTGGGCCGAGCGCGGGGCCGGTGATCCGGGTCGTCCTCACCCTCTCGGGTGGTCCCGCGGCGGACGGCTTCGTGTACCCTGAGGCGGGATCCGGAGGGAGCGCGTGAGCCACGAGAGGGAAGCCACGCCCGGACGGAGGCGTCTCGGCGGATGGGGGTTCGAAGGCCGGGCCTTTCCGCCCTCGGGCGAGCTCCTCGCCTGGCTCGCGCGGCACCTGGGCGCTCCCACGTATCCGGTTCCCCCGTTTGACGCGGAGCGCACCCTGGCCGCCCTCGAAGGCCACCGCGAACCGTCGGGCCGGTCGCTCCCCGATCTCGGCGTCTCTCTCTCCACCGACCCCCTCGACCGCCTGGCCCACGCCCGCGGGCAAGGCCTCAGCGACCTCATCCGGCTCCGCACGGCCTCCGTGCCCGCGCTGCCCAACGCCGTGGCCCGTCCGGCGGACGACCGCGAGCTCGAGCACCTGCTCGGCGCCGCGAGCCGTGAGCAGGTCCGGGTCATCCCATGGGGCGGAGGGACCTCGGTCACCGGCGGCGTCAACGTGCCGGCGGGCGAGGCACCGGTCGTCACCGTGGACCTCGAGCGGCTGGCCGGTCTCGAGGCTCTGGACCCCGTCTCCGGGCTGGCCACCTTCGGCGCCGGCACGGCCGGCCCGGCGATCGAGGCGGCGCTCGCCGCGCGGCGGGAAGGGAGCGGCCGCGGCTTCACCCTCGGTCACTTCCCCCAGTCCTGGGAGCTCTCGACCCTGGGCGGTTGGGCCGCGACCCGCGCCTCGGGCCAGGAGTCCCTCGCCTACGGCGACGTCCAGGAGCTGGTGGCGGGCCTCGAGCTCGTGGCTCCCTCCGGGCGTCTCGAGCTGCCCGCGCTGCCGGCCTCGGCCGCGGGCCCGGATCTGCGCCAGCTCGTGCTGGGGAGCGAGGGGCGCCTGGGCGTGATCACCCGGGCCACCGTGCGGGTCCGTCGCCGGCCGGAGGCCCTGCGCGTGGTGGGCACTCTGATGCCCACCTGGGCGGACGGCCTCGACGCCTCCCGGGCGCTTCTCCAGGGGGGCGTCCCGCTCGAGCTCCTGCGGCTCTCGGACGAGCCCGAGACCGAGGTCGCTCTCGCCGTCGGGCTGGCCGGCCACGCCTGGGCGAGGCCTCTGCTGCGGGCCTGGCTGCGGCTGCGTGGTGTCCGCGGGAGCGGCTGCATGATGCTCACCGGCGCCGCCGGGGCGCTCCCGGAGATCGACGAGACCCTGGAGCGCGCGGCGGCCGTTCTCCGACGCCACGGCGGCGTCTCCCTGGGCGCCGCGCCCGGTCGCACCTGGCTTCGCGACCGGTTCCGCCATCCCTACCTGCGCGACGCTCTCCTCGACCAGGGCCTGGCCACCGACACCCTCGAAACGGCGGCCCCCTGGTCGCGCCTTCCCGCGCTCGCCGCCTCGGTGCGCCAGGCCCTCGAGGGCGCCCTGGAGAGCCCGCTCGAGGGCGAGACCGAGCGGGTGGCCGTGCTCTGCCACGTCTCCCACCCCTACCGGGACGGCTCGTCGCTCTACTTCACCTTCTTCTTCCGCTGCGCCGCCGATCCCGAGGCCACCGTCGAGCGCTGGGCCCGGACGAAGCGCGCCGCCACCGAAGCCATCGTCGCCGGCGGTGGCACGCTGTCCCATCACCACGGGATCGGCGCCTGGCACGCACCGTGGTATGCACTCGAAGCCGGGGCGAAGGGCGTGGAGCTGGTGGCGGGGGCGGCCGCCGCCCTCGATCCGGCGGGCATCCTCAACCCCGGGGTCCTCCTGGACCCCACCGACCGGTTGGAGCGATGAGCACCTTCGACCCCTACTGGCGCCGGCGCGCCCTGGCCGCCCTCGAGCCGCCCGGTGAGAGCTTCGACCTGATCGTGGTCGGCGGCGGCATCACCGGTTGCGGGATATTCCTCGACGCCACGCAGCGTGGGCTCCGGGTGCTCCTGGTCGAGCGCGGAGACATCGCCTCGGGAACTTCGTCGCGCTCGTCGAAGCTCATCCACGGCGGGTTGCGGTACTTGAAGCAGATGCAGTTCCGGATCACCCGCCTGGCCTGCCGGGAGCGGGACCGGATGCTCGCCCTGAACCCGGACCTGGTCCACCCGATCCGCTTCCTCTACCCCGCCTACGCCGGCGACAAGACCCCGGGCTGGCAGGTGGACCTGGGCCTGTGGATGTACGACCAGCTCACCGGCCGCCCGGAGAAGCACGCCCGGCTCGAGGCCCTGGAGGCACGCGGCCTGGCGCCGGGGCTCGTGATCGAGGAGCTCGACCGGGCCCTCGCCTACACCGACGCCATGGCGGACGACGCCGCCCTCACCCTGGCGGTGGCGGCGACCGGCTACGCCTACGGCGGCCTGGTCCTGACCCGCGCCGAGGTGGTCGAAGCCGCGACGGCGAGCGACGGCCGGATCGGCGGCGTGGTCTTGCGGGATCTCGAGACCGGCCTCGCCCACCGCATCCGGGGGCACCTGGTGGTCAACGCCACGGGCGTCTGGGTGGACCGGCTGCGGGGCGCCTTCGGCCTCGAGGACGAGCGTCTGCGGCCGTCTCGCGGCTCCCACGTGGTGCTCCCCTCGGAGCGCCTGCCCCTCGAGGCGGCGGTCACGGTGCCCTCGCCCGACGACGGCCGGCCGGTCTTCTTCATCCCTCACCCCGAAGGGGTTCTCGTGGGGACCACCGACCTCTTCCACGAGGGATCGCTCGACGATCCCCGCCCGACGCAGGCCGAGGTCGGCTATCTGCTGCGCGCCGTCCAGGCGCACTTCCCGGGACGGGGGATCGACCAGGACGACGTGGTTGGAGCCTTCGCGGGGCTGCGGCCGATCCTCTCGACCGAGGTCGAGGATCCCTCCGAGGCGAGCCGGGAGGAAGACGTGTGGGAGGAGAGGGGCCTTCTCTCGGTGGCCGGGGGCAAGCTCACCACCTGGCGCCAGACGGCCGAGGAGGCGGTGGACCGGGTCCTCGGGCTGCTGCCCGAGGAGCGCGCCCAGCGCGCCTCCCCCTGCCACACCGCCGGCACGCCCTTGGCCGGCCTCGCCCCGATCGACCTCGCCCAGCGCCTCGCGGCGGGCCCCGGCGTCGAGCCCAAGGTGGCTCGGGCCCTGGCCAAGCGCCTGCGCGCCGCCGCCTGGTGGGCGCCCGAGCTCGCCCGGAGCCCGGCGGAGCTCCAACCCCTGATCGAGGGCACCGACCTTTCCGCCGCCGAGGT
>CAZIIB010000420.1:0-4086 GCA_964539125.1 uncultured Thermoanaerobaculia bacterium
CGAATCCAAGGTCGCCCGCGAAGTCAATCGGCTCTATGACTGGTCGGGCTCCGTGTGGGGATCTCGATACAGCGCCATTCCGATCGAGGACGACGAGGAAGCCCTCGTGAGCCGTCTTCGCTATATCCTGGCGCACGGTGTCAAGGAAGATCTGGTGGAGAGAGCAGCCGAATGGCCCGGTGCCCATTGCGTCAACGCCTTGACCAAAGGTGAGCCTCTCCTTGGGAGCTGGCCGGATCGCACGGCCCAGCACATCGCCTCCCGCTGGGGTCGGGAGATCGAAGAGAGAGAGTTCGTTGACGAGGAGCAAGTCCTTCTCACACCGTTGCCTTTTTGGTGCCACCTCTCGAAGGCCGAGCAACAGGCGGCCGTGCTCTCCATGATCGAAGGGATCGAGAGCGAGGCGGCTGCTCGACACCGCGCCAGTGGCACGCGCCCGGCTGGAGTCGCGGCCATACTGCATCACCATCCCCACGAGCGACCCAGAAACCTCGCACGATCACCACGTCCATGGTTCCATGCGAGAACCAGAGACGGCTGGCAGCGCCTACGTGACGCGTACCGCCTATTCGAGGAGGCCTTCCGGCAGGCCAGCGAGCTCCTCGAGGCCGGAGTCCCTAACCCACCCTTTCCGGAAGGTAGCTTTCCTCCTGGTCTGCCGTTCGTTCCTCATCAAGCTCCTGGATAAGGCGCTCTGAGCTTTCCAGTCCCCTGCGCGCAGGAGATCCGGTCGACCGCACCGTAGCGGAGGCGACGGCCAGGGTCTGCACCGATCCGCCGCGGTGCTCATCGAGAGGAGACGCACGACTCGATCAGCACCTCGAAGAGAGCCTTCCGACCTCGAACTGGCGAGTTCACGGCACGGCCCAGAGGATTTCAGAGGGATGAGGGCAGCCGCCCGGCGTCCAAGAGCGCCACACACCACGGTTTCGATGGCACCTCGATAGCACCTCGGTGAGAAGTTGGATCGGAGTGACGGCAGACCACCAATCCGATGACACGTCGAGAGGCTGTGGCAGGTGGAAGATGCCATAGATGGTACGAAGTCGGTGATCTGCCCCGGCCGCCTCTGTCTTGACATGCACCCTGGAAGTGCCTACGATGCAGCCTCTTCCGTCGCTCGTAGAAACTATGGCCTCGCTCCGTCTTCTCCGGCGCCCGCCTTCCGAGATTCAGGTCAGCGCCCTGCTTCTGGCAATCCTGCTGACCGTCAACGGAGTCGCCGTCTGGGGCATCCTGGCCGCTCGGGACGAGGCGCGCCGCCTCGCGCTCCAAGAGCTCGAGCTCCAGACCGGCGCCCACGCTCGAGCGCTCGAGGCCGCCCTGGCGACCCTGCGCGGGGACTTCATCTTCCTCTCCTACTCGCCACCCCTCTCCCGGGCACCCGCGGCTCTCTCCGGAACGGACCCGGTGACGCGTCGCTGGAGCCGTCTGGCGATCGAAGGCTCGCTCATCCTCTTTCTGGAAGCTCATCCGTCGGTCGAGCGAGTCCAAGTAGAAGCGGCCCCCGGCGAGGCGGTGGTCTCCGCCGGGCGTCGCCAGGGAATGCCGGTCCTCCTCCCTCCCAACGGACCGCTCAGCGCCGGCGCGGAAGGAGCCGGGCGCCTGGTCCGGGTCACCTGGCCCCTGGGCTCGGCCAATGGCAAGCGAGGAGACGAATCGATCGAGGCACTCATCGATCCCATGCGCCTTCTCGAGAGTGCCGCTCCCGGCCTGGGCGGACGCCTCACCCTCGAGACCGTCGCCAGCGATCAGCCGACCTCCAGCCGCGACGGCGACCGCCTGAGCGTCCGGGTCCCGGTCTCCGATTCCCGCTGGACACCACCGATTCACTGGACTCTGGTTCGGCACGAGGACGGCGGGCGGCTGGTGCGGTCCCTCGAGCGCCTGGCGGGGCGTTACCGGACGACCGTGGTGCTCAACCTGGCGGTGATGAGCCTGACTCTGGTCCTCGGCCTCCTCGCCTTTCGCCAGGTCCGCCGCGCCGCGCGCGCCGAGAGCGAGAGCCGCCACCAGGCCCGCGTACGTGAGCTCGAGCGCCAGGTTCGCCACAGCGAGCGCCTCGCGAGCGTGGGGCGCCTGGCGGCGGGCATCGCGCACGAGGTGAACAACCCCCTCGAGGGCATGCGCAACTATCTGACCCTGCTCGACGAAGACCTGGCACGGGGAGCGCCGCGGGAGGCCCGCGCCCTGGTTCCGCGGGTGCGCGAGGGGCTCGACCGGGTCGCGGGAATCGTGCGCCAGATCTTGCGCTTCGGTGAGCCCGGACGGGCGGCGAGCCAGCCGGTCGACCTCGATGCCGTGGTCGCCGACACCCTCGGACTGGTTCGTTCCGACAAGCGCTACGACGGGGTCGCCATCCACCCCGAGCTGGGCCTGGGCGCCGGCCATCCGGTCCAGGGCAACCCCACGACGCTGCGCCAGCTCGCCTTGAACCTCGTGCTCAACGCCTGCCAGTCCCAACCCCACGGCGGCGAGGTCCGGGTGACCACCGCTCTCGCCAACGGCGGAGCCCTCCTCGAGGTCGCCGACCGTGGACCCGGCTTCTCACCCGAAGCCCTGGAGCACCTCTTCGAGCCGTTCTTCTCCACCCGCGGCTCGACGGGCCTGGGGCTCGCCGTCTGCCACGGCATCGTCGCCGAGCACGAGGGCTCGATCGAGGGTACCAACCGCTTGGAAGGGGGAGCTTTGGTCGCCGTCCACTTGCCCCTCGCCGAATCGATGGACTCTTCTACCGACGGGTCGCCGACCTCCGGCGCCTGACCGCACGGACTGGAAACGATGCCCCGATCTGCCCGAGCCACCGTCCTCGTCGTCGACGACGAGTCGTACGTACGCGAGTCCCTGGCGACCCTCCTGGGGCGTCGCGGCTACGAGGTACGCACCGCCGCCGGGGCCGAAGAGGCCCTGCGTACCGAGAATCTGGACGGAGCCGACCTGGTGATCAGCGACCTCAAGATGCCCGACCAGGACGGCGTGGCCCTCCTGGGCCGGCTCGGAGAGAGGGAACCCGAGCTGCCGGTCATCGTCCTGACCGGTCACGGCACGGTGTCCTCTGCGGTGGAGTGCCTGAAGCTCGGCGCCGTCGACTACCTGCTCAAGCCGGTGGACCCCGAGGAGCTGATGGTCGTGTTGGACCGAGCCCTCGGCCAGACCGGTCTCAAGCGGGAGCTCGCATTCCTACGCCGGCGCGACCGGGACGGCGCGGTGAGCGCCGATCACGACCGCCCCCTCGGCCGGAGCGAGGGGTGGCGCCAGGTGCTCGAGATGGCCGAGATGGTAGCTCCCACCGATACCTCGGTCCTCTTGATGGGCGAGTCGGGCACCGGCAAGGAGGAGGTGGCGAAGCATATCCACCGCCGAAGCCGCCGCGCCTCGGGCCCGTTCGTTCCGGTCAACTGCGCCGCGATCCCGACCGACCTGTTCGAGAGCGAATTCTTCGGTCACCGCCGGGGCGCCTTCACCGGCGCCCTCGAGGATCGGGTCGGTCGTTTCAAGATCGCCCACGAGGGCACGCTGCTCCTCGACGAGGTCGACGCCCTTCCGGCCGTGGCGCAGGCCAAAGTGCTCCGCGTGCTCCAGGACGGCCGCTTCGAGCGCGTGGGCGACAGCCGCCCCACCAGCGTCGACGTGCGACTGATCTCGGCCTCGAACTCCGACCTCGCCGGCGAGGTGGATGCCGGCCGCTTCCGCGCCGATCTCTTCTACCGCTTGAACGTGATGACGATCCACATCCCACCCCTGCGCGAGAGGCCCGCGGACGTCCGAGTCCTCGCCCGGGCGTTCCTGGAAGAGGCGGCGACCCAGATGGCCAAGAACCTCCACGAGATCGACCCGGAGGCTCTGGAGGCGCTCGAGGCCTATCCCTGGCCGGGCAACGTGCGCGAGCTCCGCAACGTCATCGAACGCGGGGTCGTGCTCGAGCAGGGCGAGCGGCTCAGTCTGTCGAGCCTGCCGGCCGACGTACGGACCCAGCGTGGCGAGCCAACGGAGCTCAATCTCCGCGCCTCGCTCCTCGCCGAGGAGCGACGCTTGCTCGAGACCGCCCTGGAACGGGCCGGCGGCGTGCGGCGGCGGGCAGCCGAG
>CAZIIB010000421.1:0-4079 GCA_964539125.1 uncultured Thermoanaerobaculia bacterium
GGCTTCGACGGACGGCTCATGCTCGGCCGGGGCGCCGACCCGTTCGACGAGAAGGCGGAGGAGGATCGGCGCAACCTCACCTTCGGCCAGTTCCACATGGTGGACACCGACGACATCTACGGCAACACCGCCCTCCAGGGCCAGGTGAATCAGATGCTCAAGACCTTCAAGCGCTCCGACTGCTTGATCCAGGCCGTGGACATCGGCGGCCTGGGCTCGGAGTCGGCGGAGGACCGCCGGGCCCGGACCGTCGGCCAGGACGCCCTGTTCTTCATGGCCAACGAGACCGGCGGCCAGCTCTTCGAGAACTCGAACGACTTCGGCGCCGAGCTCGAAGACGTGCTCGAGCGCTCGACGGTGACCTACCTGCTCTCCTTCCACCCCTCCCAGCTCGAGCACGACGGCAGCTACCACCGTCTGGAGGTCAAGCTCCGAGGGAAGGACCTGCCGCGGGGCGCCGACCTGGCCTACCGGGCCGGCTACTTCGCGCCCCGCCCCTTCCAGGAGCTCCACCCGCTGGAGAAGAACCTCCTCGCTTCGGACGCGATCGCCAGCGCGGCGCCGCGCGAGGACCTGGACCTCAACGTGCTCGCGGCCCCCTTCCGCGCCACCGAAGCCCGCGCCTACGTGCCGGTGATCATCGAGGTCGGGGGCGAGAAGCTCATGGCCGGCAACCCGGGGGGCAAGGTGAGCACGGAGTTCTACGCCTACGTGAGCAACGACGAGGGCGAGATGAAGGACTTCTTTTCGCAGCGGGTGAGCCTCAACCTCACGGACCAGGGCCAGGAGCAGATGAAGGAGACGGGTCTCAAATACTATGGACACCTCGCCCTGGACCCCGGCAACTATCTGGTCCGGGTCCTGGTACGCAACGCCCAGACCGGCCGCACCGGCGTCCAGAGCGTCCCGGTCACGGTGCCCGATTACGCTTCCACCAAGACCGAGCTCCTCCCACCCTTCTTCCCCGAGCCCCAGGGCCGCTGGTTCCTGGTGCGCGAGCAGAAGGGGGCACAAAAAGACAGCGTCGTCTACCCCTTCACCGTCAACGGATCTCCCTACATCCCCGCCGCCAAGCCCGTGATCCAGCCCGGCAAAGAGAACGAGGTGGTTCTGGTCGCGTACAATCTGGCCAAAGGCGACGTGGAGCTGAGCGGCACCGTCGTCGGCTCCGACGGCCGGGAGGTCGATGCCGGCAAGCTCTCACTGATCGAGAGGACCGTGACCGGCATCGGCGGCCTCGACAAGCTCGTGGCCCGCTTCAGCGTGAACGACCTGGCCGGCGGATCGTATACCTTGAAGGTGGCTCTTCAGCAGCCCGGCGGAGGCCTCGAGAGACGGAGCTCGATTCCGTTCAGCGTCCCCAACTGAGGCTCGGCCGCCGCAACCGACATTCGGAGAGCAGTCATGACCCGAAGCTTCAAGCAGTCCCTTCCCGCCCTCGTGATCGTCGCGGCGGTCCTGGCGGTACCCATCTTCGCCCAGAAGGATCGGGCCAAGGGCCCATCGAAGTCCGCTCCCCAGTTCGGCGAGACCGTCGAAGTGACCACGATCGAGGTCCCGGTCCAGGTGATCCGGGACGGCGACCCGGTGCGCGGGCTGACCGCCGACGATTTCGAGCTCTACGACGGCCGCGAGCAGCAGAAGATCACCGGCTTCGACATGGTCGACTTGAAGGAGTTCGGCCCGGAGAAGAGCCAGACCCTGGGACAGGTCCCACTGTCGGCCCGGCGCCACTTCCTGCTCCTGTTCGACTTCACCTACTCGGATCCCACCGCCGTGACCAAGGCACGGGCCGCGGCCGAGGCGCTGGTCAAGACGCGCCTCCACCCGTCGGACCTGGTGGCCGTGGCCACCTACTCGAACCAGCGGTCGCTCCAGCTCGTGTTGGGCTTCACCAGCGACCGCAATCAGATCGAGGCCGCCATCCAGACCCTGGGCCTCCCGCAGTACGCGAAGGCGGCCCCCGACCCCCTCGCTTTGGTCTACGACCCGCAGCTCGTGCATGGCGGCCCCGGGAGTGCCCAATCCGGCGGCACGGGGAAGGGCGGCATCAGCGGCGACGCCGAGTTCGCCTCGAACATCCAGGATCTGTCGATCGGTTTCAAGCGCGCGAGCCGCGGCGAAGCGCAGGGCCGGGTGGCGGCCCTGACCACGGCGTTCGAGGACCTGGCGAAGGTCCTCCACGAGGCCGAGGGGCGAAAGTACGTCGTCTACCTCTCCGAGGGTTTCGACGCCTCCATCATCACCGGCAGCCAGGACGCCAAGCGGCAGATGGAGATGGCCGCCAACGCCAACCGCGGCGAGTACTGGCGTGACGACTCCGAAGAGCGCTACGGCTCGACCGGCACGCTGGGAGCCGTCCAGAAGATGCTCGAGGCGTTCCGGCGCTCCGACTGCACCATCGAGGCCGTCGACATCGGCGGGCTGCGCGCCGGCCTGGACGCCCAGAGCCGGACCGTCGGGCAGGACAGCTTGTTCATGATGGCCAACCAGACCGGCGGCGAGATGTACCGCAACTTCAACGACCTGGGCTCGGCCATGAGCGAGATGCTGAAGAGGACTTCGGTCACCTACGTGCTCTCGTTCCAGCCCGAGGACCTCAAGCACGACGGCGAGTTCCACAAGCTCCGGGTGGAGCTCAAGAACGCTCCGCGCGGCACCCGCCTGGTCTATCGCCCGGGCTTCTACGCCCCCAAGCCCTACGACCAGCGCACCCCGCTCGAGAAGCGCTTCGAGGCGGCGGACGAGATCCTCTCGGGCAACGAGAAAGGTAGCATTCGGACCTCGGTGCTCGCGGCCCCCTTCCACGCCGAGGCCGGCCGCGGCTACGTGCCGGTCCTGGTGGAGATCGACGGCCCGCAGCTCCTCGCTCAGGCCCAGGGGAACAAGCTCTTCCTGGAGATCTACGCCTACGCCATCGCCAAGGACGGAACGGTGGCCGACTTCCTTTCCCAGAACATGGGTCTCGATCTCACCAAGGTGCGCCCGGCCCTCGAGGCGAGCGGCATCAAGTTCTTCGGCGATCTCGACGTGCCGGCGGGCGAGTACACGGTCCGCGTGCTGGTGCGTGATTCGAAGACCGGCAACTCGAGCACCCGCACCGTCCCCTTGACCGTGCCCGAGTTCGGCGCGGGAGCGCCCGCCCTGGCCATGCCGCTCTTCCCCGAGCCGGGGGACAAGTGGCTGAAGGTCCAGGAGGCCTCGGGCAAGGAGGAGCGGGCCAAGCGGCCCTTCCCCTTCACCCTCAACGGAGCGCCCTTCATGCCGGCGGCCAAGCCGGTGATCAGCGCCGACGGCGAGGCCCAGTTCGTCCTCGTGGGCTACAACCTGGGCGATGGCTCGATTCCGCTGCAGACCGAGTTCCTCGGAGCGGACGGCCAGGTGGTGCAGGGACCGACGGTCTCCTTCGTCGGGCGCCCGCAGGCGGCGACCGCCGACGAGACCCAGCTCGTCCTGAAGCTCCAGCCCAACGGGCTGCCGGCCGGGGAGTACCGCCTCGTGGCGAGCATCCAGGGCCAGCCGGCGAAGGCCTCGATCCCGTTCGTGGTCAAGGGCTCGTAGGCAGGGAGGGGGCCGGCCGGTGAGCTCGCCGCGCCGCCGCCCGCGTACGCCGCCTGGAAGGGCCCGCTCCCTCTCCTGGCACGAGATGGCCAACGACGTCGTGGGCGACGCGCCCGTCGTCCTCGTGGGCGAGCCGGAGAGCGGGGCGATCCGGGCCTTTCGGAGGGCCACTCACCGCGTTCGCCGAAGGCTCGGGGAAGGGGCGCGCCCCGCCGCGGAAGCGGCCTCTCCAGCGCCGGAGGTCCTCCTCCGGGAGCTTCCGCCTGTGCTATAGTCCCCAGCGGACAAGTTCCTGTCAGCTCGATACTTGGCGGCAGGTAAGGACTCTCGGCGCATGGTGGGCGAGCCCCAGACGACGGACATCGAGATCTTCGGCTCGGTCTACCCTGTGCGGGGGAACGACGATCGTCAGTACCTCCAGGAATTGGCCGCCGCCGTCGACCGGAAGATGCGGGAGATCTCCGAGCAGGTCTCGACGGTGGACACGGCCAAGATCGCGATCCTGGCGGCTCTGAACT
>CAZIIB010000422.1:0-4050 GCA_964539125.1 uncultured Thermoanaerobaculia bacterium
TGTGTTGTAAAGAAGCGCTGCGGTGCCGGCGGCCATGTTTCCACCCAGGTACCCGTCGTCCCAGAGGAAGGGATATCCGGCCTTGAAGATGTTGCTCGCAGCGCTCAAGACGATGTTGGAGCTCACCGTCAACGACGGTGTCCCGAGTACCGGCACTGTGGTGCGCGGAGCCTGCTCGGGTGGCTCAGGTCTCCGCAGGATCGGCTCCGGGCGTGCGGGCTGAGTCCCCGCCTCTTCGGAGGGACCTTCGAGGGGAACGGATTGGGGCTGCACCGTATCGTGCCTGCCCTCGGCCGCGCCCTCCTTCCGACCCTCGGCCGTGTACCGCCGCAGCACCTCCAGCGCGGCTTCGACCTCCTCCTGCGACGGTGCCGCCACGACCCGGAAGAGAGCGGGCTCGGACCACTCACCATCACCTTTCTCGTCGACGGCCTGCAGCGACCAGGCGTAGCGCCCTCCCGGCGGCAGGCAGCCTGCGGCCGAAGGGGTCCAGCTGTTGGCCCCGGCCGGGAGGGTCGCGGTGAGCAGCTCGGTCGGTGCCCTGGTCGCGTCGTCCGGGGCGGCGAAGACGACCAGCCGATAGCCCGCGGCATCGGACACCGTCGTCCAGCTGAAGGTCGGGCAGCCGGAGGGCGCCGCCCCGGTGGGCGAGACCAGCCGCGGAGCTTCCCCGCGTGCGGACCGGGTTGCGATCGCCAGGATGGCGAGGACCGCCGCGATGGCGAGAAGCGCTTTTCTCATCGAGAGCTCCTTGGGGAGGCGGATGAGCACGGAGTCGAGAAGCCTCGGGGGCGCTCGCGACCGGCGGGGCGAAAACGGCTCTCTCCAGGCGCCGTCCCGCTCCACGCCTCCACGATTGGAATGGGACAGATCTCCCTTGGAATGTAGGTGGACCGGCAGGCCCGCCACAATCACATGGTCGTGTGACTTCTCGGGGCGAAGGCGTGAGGGCTAGATGAGCTTCTCGCGGAGCGCCGTCTGCCCAACGATCTGTCGGCCGTGCTCGCGATGCTCGAGCCCTACCGCGGGGAGCTCGTCGGCGTGGCCGTCGAGTCGACCTTCAACCTCTCTGTCTGGCTTCACGGTCCCGGTGGATGGACGCTGTTCTACCCTCGAGGAACGCCCACGAGCACCTCCGCAGCCCTGCAACCGGACTACGTTTCAAGCGGCGCCTGGTTGCTGCCAGGACTCTCCGACCCCACAGAGGAGGAGCCGAAGGTCACGGATCGTACCGGCCGCCGATGGCAAGCCGAAGTGTCGGAGTTTCTTGACATGTCGGAGATCTCCGACGTATTATCCCGACATGCCAGAGCTCGATGTCTTCGCCGCCCTCGCGAACCCCGTCAGGAGAGAGATCCTCGTGCGCCTGCGAGCCGGGCCTCTCGCCGCAGGCGACCTGGCGCGCGGTTTCGAGATCGGTCGCCCGGCGGTCTCGGAGCACCTGCAGGTTCTCCGCAAGGCCCGCCTCGTGCGTGGCGAGCCGCGAGGGCGCGAGCGCTACTACCACCTCGATCCGCGGCCTCTCTCCGAGGTCGGAGGCTGGATCGACGCCTTCCGCCGCTACTGGGAGCAGCGGCTGGCTGCCCTCGAAAACGTGCTCGACGAGGAGGAGAGACGATGAGCCGACCCGCGATCATCCAGATGGACCACTTCTACGCCCACCCGCCGGAGGCGGTCTGGAAGGCCCTGACCGATCCGGAGCTCCACGCCCGCTGGTGGGCGGCCGGCGACGTACGCCCCATAGTCGGGCACAAGTTCGATCTCGACATGGGCAAGTGGGGAAAGCAGCCCTGCGAGGTTCTCGAGGTCGAACCGGAACGCAAGCTCCGCTACCGCTTCGCGATGGGCTCCCTGGACACGATCATCACCTGGCGGCTCGTCCCCGAGGGCTCGGGTACGCGACTCACCCTCACGCAGGAGGGATTCGACCTCGACTCGCCCCTGGGAAAGCAGGCATTCGAGGGCATGCAGAGCGGCTGGCCGAGTGTGCTCGCGAGGCTCGAGGCTCTCCTTCGCGACACCTCCGCAACCGCGGCCCCGGGTTGAGGGCGCCGCAAAGCGGCGGCCGGCTCGAGAGCCCGTTCGGCGACTCGGCCGTGGGAGACTCCAGACGTGATCCGCGTCGACCACCTCGTCTACGCCGCGTCCGACCTCGAGCGTGGCATGGACGCCATCGAGTCGCTCCTCGGCGTGCGGCCGATCCCCGGCGGGCGTCATCCATCCTTCGGCACCCACAACGCCCTCCTCTCGCTCGGACCCGCGACCTACCTCGAGGTCCTGGCGCCCGACCCCGCCCTGCCACCCCCCGAACGCGGCGTCCTGTTCGAGAGGGAGGCGGAGGAGGGCCCGCGGCTGGTGACCTGGGTGGCGAGAGCGGAGGCGATCGAGGAGACGGCCGCCGCATTGCGCGCGGCGGGCTTCGATCCGGGCGCCGTCGAGGAGGGCCGGCGCCGGCGGCCGGACGGAGTGGTCCTCTCGTGGCGGCTCTCCGATCCCTACGCCATGCTCCTCGGAGGCGCGGTGCCTTTCCTCATCGCCTGGGGCGACACGCCGCATCCGGCGAGCGCCGCGCCGACCGGCTGGAGACTCGCCGCCCTGCGGATCGAGCACCCCGGGCCGGCGCGCGTCCGCAAGGCGCTCGAGGCGCTCGGCATGGAGCTCGAAGTCCGCGCCGCCGACCGCGTTCGGCTGACCGCGACCATCGAGACGGCCCATGGCATTATGGAGCTGAGGTGACGGCGCGGGACGATCCCGCGCGGCAATCCCGGTCGGAAGGAGGCCGAGACATGAAGCCGATCGAGCGCTGTAGGCGGCCCTCCTGCGCCGCTGCGCTGCTCCTCCTGGGGGTGCTCGGCGCCGCCTCCGCCTGTAGCGCCTATCGCGCGGTGGGAGAGGGCGACGTGGCGTTTCGCCTCGTCTGGGAGGGCCGCTCGGACCTGGATCTCCTGGTCGAGGATCCGTCCGGCGAGTGCATCTTCTTCGGACACCACCGATCGCCCACGGGCGGACTGCTGGACATCGACTGCAACGGCGGGGCGGATCGCATGTGCGCGCGCCCGGTCGAGAACGTCTTCTGGCCCGTGGGTACTGCGCCGCCCGGCCGCTACCGCCTGTGGGTCCAGGCCCACTTCATCCTGCCGACGGAGGTGCCCCTCGCCTACCGCCTCCAGGTCCTGCGTGGCAAGAGACCGTTGTGGCGCCACGAGGGCACGATCCATCGCCACCAGGAGCTCCACGGACCGTTCGTCTACACGGCGCCGGAGGCGACGATGGCCTCGCCCTCCGGCTCTACCGACCTTCCGGGTGGCTGCCAGGGCTTCCGCGACGGAGTGCCCACCCCGGAGGCCCCGTCCACCGGACGCAGGCCGCAATAGGTGCCTGGCACTCCTCCTGGGCGGGCTCATTCGGGTTCCTCCGAGAGCGCCGATGTTTGTACCTGGGCGCCGGGGCGAGTGCCCTCCTACGGCAGGAGTTGGAAGGAGCGCGAACCGTGGAGGCGAAAAATCGAGAAGTCCTGGCGATCGAGGGTGAAGACCTGATTCGTGTCGAGATCCTCCGCGAGGGCCACCAAGGTGGCGTCGGCGTAGTCCATCGGCAGGTCCGCGCACTTCTCCATCAGGGTGGACACTCTGCGCAGGCTCTGGAGCGATGGGGGCACGAGGACGACGGCACCCCGGAGGACGAATTCGAGGCAGGCCCGTTGCGCGTGCCAGCTCGGGCCGACGAGATAAAGGGTCTCCGTGAGAACCGCTTCCGTCGTGACGACCGGGCTGCTCCACCTCTCGAAGGTCGCCACGCACTCACCGTGCCGGGTCTCGCTGCGATCGACCAGGGCGACGAAGGGGCCGGTGTCCAGGATCAGCTCACCGGCCACCGCGAAGCCGCCTGAGGAGGTGCTCGCGGTGGCGCTGGCCGAGGTCCGGAATGCCGCTCTCGTAGCTCCCGATCAGGTCCCTAACCTTGTCGATCGGCCGGGTCTCCGAGCCGCTCTCCGCCTCCGCGAGGAATCTCTCGACCGCCAGGCGGATCACGTCGGAGCGCTTCCGACGG
>CAZIIB010000423.1:0-4050 GCA_964539125.1 uncultured Thermoanaerobaculia bacterium
CTTGATGCCCCGGCGCACCAGGCCGAAGAAGCCGGTTTCGTCGACCTCCTCGCCGCGCCGAATGCGCTCGTTCTTGAGGTCGGCGAGGAGCATGCGTAGCGTGCTCACCCGCTCGCTCTCTCGGGCCTTCATGGCGGTCTTGAGGTCGGACTCGACGCGTTGCTGCGGTGTTTCGGCCATGGAGGGAATTATAGGCGGGACCGGGAGGAGACTCCCGGCCGTCTCGTACAATCGCCGGCGATGGCCGAACGCCCCCGATACGAGATCCGCCTGGCGAAAGAGGACTTCAAGTTCTCGGCGGCCCACTTCACCCTCTTCCCGGGCGGTCGAGCCGAGCTGCTCCACGGCCACAACTACCGGGTGCGCGTGGTCCTCGCCGGCTCCCACCTGGACGAGGTGGGCCTCTTGGTGGACGCGGCCGCCGTCAAGCACCGGATCCGGGCCTCCTGCCGGGCGCTCGACGAGCGCACTCTGATCCCGGACCGCGCCGGCCGTGCGAGCCGGCTCGAGGTGCGTTCGGCCGACGGCTCCGTGGAGGTGCGCTTCGACGGGAGGACGTACCGGTTTCCCGCCGACGACGTGGTCCTCGTGGCGCTCGAGAACGTCTCGATCGAGCTCCTCGCCCGCATGCTCTGGGACGAGATCGCTCCGGTGCTGGCCGCCACTCCGGTCGAGAGCCTGACGGTGGAAGTGGAGGAGACGCCGGGCCAGAGCTGCGCGTACCGGGCACCCGTCGGCGAGCGATGAGCCGCCACCTGGTCTTCGTGAGCTCCTGGATCCTGGCCGCGGAGAAGGGCACCGGCACCGCGGTGGCGATCCGCGGGCTGGCCGGGGGGCTCGAGAGCTCGGGCTGCCGGGTGAGCTGGATCGTTCCGGCGGCCGGCCGCCGGAGCCGGGCGCGCCTCCCCGCGCGCCTGCTCTTCAACCTGGAGCTGCGGCGACGCGTGCCGGCCGAGCTCGCCGGATTCTGCCGGGCGGGCCAGCCGGTGGACGCGGTGGTCGGCTTCGATCTCGACGGGTGCTGGCTGGCGAGGCCGGAGGGTCCGGCCGGCGCCCGGCCGCTGCGGGTCGTGGCCCTCAAGGGGGTGGCGGCCGAGGAGCGGGAGCACGAGCGCGGGATTTCTCGCCTCTCCCTCGGCCTGCTCGCCCACCTCGAAGGCCGAAACGCCCGTCGTGCCGACCGCGTGGTGGTGACCAGCGAGCACTGCCGGAGGGTGGTGGCGGCCGCCTACGGGCTCCCCCCGGCCGAGCTCGCCGTGGTGCCGGAGGGCATCCGACTCGCCGACTGGCAGGAGCCGCACGCCGGGGAGGGCGAGCCACGAGCCGGGCCCGAGCGCCAGGTGGAGGGAGGGCCGGTCATCCTGAGCGTGGCGCGCCAGTACCGGAGAAAGGACACGGCCACCCTGCTCGCCGCCTTGCCCGCCGTCCTCCAGGCTCACCCCGGGACGCGGCTCCGGATCGTGGGCGGCGGCCCGGAGCTCGGCCGCCTCGCCACGCGGGCGCGGGCCCTGGGCCTCGGTGGCGCGGTCCGCTTCCTGGGCGAGGTGCCCGACGACCGGGCCGTGCATCGCGAGTACGGTGGCGCGGACCTCTTCTGCCTCCCCAGTCTGCAAGAGGGTTTCGGCATCGCCTTCCTGGAGGCGATGGCCGCCGGGCTGCCGGTGGTGGGAGTGACAGCGGGCGCCGTGCCGGAGGTGGTGCCGGACGGCGAGGCGGGCCTGCTCGTGCCGCCGCGGGACCCCGGCGCCCTGGCGGCGGCCCTCGTCCGCCTCCTGGACGACGCCGAGCTCAGGCGCCGGATGGGAGAGGCCGGGCGCCGCCGGGCGAAGGGCTACGACTGGCGCGCGGTGGCGAAGCGCTTCCTGGCCGCGCTGGACCTCACGCCCTCGTGAAGGCGATCCCTTCGACCATTCGAGAGGGGGGAGGTTCCCGGGGGCGATCCGGTCAACCCAAGCGTTCGCCCAGGCTCTCCTCGACCTCGCCCGGAAGCGGAAACCGGCCCGCCTGCTTCTTCGAAAAAAGAGTCTCGCCGTCGAGGGTGACTTCGAACACGCCGCCCCGCCCTTTGACGAGCTCGGCTCCGAGGTCGAAGCGCTGCTGGATCGAGTCCGCCAGACCGGCGGCTCGGGGGCGATAGTTTCAAGCGACGCAGTATTCGATGCTCAGTCGGTGGCTCATCGCGAGATTCTCCGTTTCTCGTACGTCAGGTTTCACGCAGTGATTGTACCGGCCGGCGGCCGCAGACCGCGCCGGCCGCGACGCGGGGGTAGATCTCCCGCAGCACGCGGACGTCGGGGACCACCTCGAGCTCCTCGAAGCCGGCCCGCTCCAGGTTTGCCAGCCAGAGCTCGGGAGTGAGGAAGCCCGGATGGGGGCGCAGCGCCGGGTCGGTGTGGACCTCGCGGAAGCCTTCGAGCGGCAGGAAGGTCATCTCCGCCGCCACCGGCTGGCCCGGGAAGGGCCGCAGGCACTCGCCCAGCACCAGGCGGCCGCCCGGACGGAGCGCCGCCCGGGCCTCACCGAGGGCCTGCCCCAGGTCGACGGCGACGTGGAACACGTTGACCGCGAAGACCAGGTCGAAGCTCGCGGGCTCGATCTCCTGCCCGGAGCCGGGGTCGACCGAGATGGGGCACCAGGGCCGGTCCATGTCGAGCGCGCCCTCCTCGAGCGGGACGCCGGGCCAACGGCCGGCGATCGTCCGCGCCGCGCGCCGGCGGAGCATGCCCGCGGGCTCGGTCAGCCGGTACGCGGCCAGACGCTCCAGGTGTCCGCCGGTCGCGAGCGCTTCGAGCAAGGCGATGCTGCCGCTGCCCGCACCGGCCCCCACCTCGAGGACTCGGATCGTCCCGCTCGCCGGCAACCGGTGCGCCGCAGCGAGGGCGGCCAGGCGGTTGTTGAGGGCGTAGACCGGGTTGTCATTGGCGAAGTAGCGCAGCCATAGCCCGATCCTCGCGGGAGAGAGGAGGGCGTCCTCGCCGCGAATCTCGCCCCGAGCCACCCGCGGCCAGGCCTCGCCCGCGGCGTCGAGCAGCTCGACGAAGGGCGCGTTGTCCACCGCGTGCTCGAGCACCGCCTCGCGTACCGGCTCGAGCCGGGCCGCCCGCGGCTCGCCGGCCCTCCGGAACCGGCGACCCTCGGGCTCCCCGGGCGTTCCCACGGCGTCGAGCTCACCGAGGGCCACGAGCTGCTCGAGCACCCAGGAGACCGGGTAGACGAAACCCGGCGAGAGGTCGAGGGTCGCCGCCAGTCCGCCGGCGGTCGCCCCGCCTTCGGAGGCCGCCGCGAGCGCCGCCGGAAGGCCCAGACGGTGAGCGATCTCCAGAGCCCACTCCCGGGCGTAGCGCTCCAGCAGCTCGACGCTCCAGTAGAGGCAGTCGTCGAACAGGGACTCGGGAACCTCGCCGAGATGGTCAAAGAACCTCGGATCGAGGACATCGGGGGGGAGCCGGGAAGGCATTGCGCGCCATTGTAGACGCACCCGCCGCCGTCCCGTCGCGGTTCTTGCCCTTGCTCTGCCGCCGGCGCGCCGGGAGGGGGCGTCCCCTTCCCCCGACCACAGCACTTCGTGCTGCGGTGCCCGGGGTGGGAAAGAGGAACGAGGGGATGCGGGGGGCATCCGATAGAGGGCGGCCGGCCATTGTAGACTACCTCTCCCATGACCCTCGAACTCGACACCCTGTCGCCCGAGCTGGAGGAGCTCGACCCGGAGAGCCGCGAGCGCGCGCTGCGCCTGGCAGGCCACGTCCGAGGACTTCTCGAGGAGCTCGGCCTGGACCTGGCCGATCCCAACCTGCACGGGACCGACGTCCGGGTGGCCAAGATGTACCTCGAGATGTTCCACGGCCTGCTCGAAGGCTCCGAGCCGAACGTCACCACCTTCCCCAACGAGGAGGGCTACAGCGCCATGGTGATGGAGAAGGAGATCCCCTTCTACTCCATGTGCGCCCATCACCTGGTGCCCTTCTACGGCCACGCCCATATCGCCTACATTCCCAGGGACCGGATCATCGGCCTGTCGAAGATGGCCCGGATCGTGGAGTTCTACGCCAA
>CAZIIB010000424.1:0-4043 GCA_964539125.1 uncultured Thermoanaerobaculia bacterium
GGCGACCAGGCCCACCTCTACGCCGGGCGTTTGACGGTACCCCGCGCCAACCCGGACCGCCACGCCCTGGAGCTCCTGGGCGTCGTCCTCGGCTCCGGCGCGGGGCTCACCGGACGCCTTCCGGAGCGGGTGCGCGAACGCGAGGGGCTGGCGTACTCGGTGCAGGTCCAGACCGTGGCCGGCGCCGGGCTCGACCCCGGCCGTCTGGTGATCTACGTCGGCACCTCACCGGCGACGGTCGAGGCGGCGGAGCGGGCGATCACCGAGGAGCTCGGGCGGTTGGTGGAGACCGGGGTGAGCGCGCAGGAGGTGGACGAAGCCCGCGGCTATCTCCTGGGCCGGGAGCCCTTCCGCCGGGAGACGGCCCGGCAGTGGGCCGAGCTCATGAGCGAGGCGACCCTCTACGGCGTGCCGGAGGACGACCCCGAGTGGCGCCGCCGGGCCCTGGAAGCGCTCGAGCCCGGCGCGGTGACCGAGGCGGCCCGCCGCCACCTACACCCCGAGGCGCTGAAGGTGACCGTCGGGATTCCATGGGACGCGCCCGCCCGCGGGACCCGCAACCACCAGCACGCCTAGCTGCAGTCCGCTAGCGCTCGGGCTTGGCGGCCGGCTCACTCCCCGACGCTTGTCCTGGCACTCGGATCCAGACCTTCGAACCGAGTTCGTCACCGGGTAGCGAGGTAGGACCTACCACCCAGAGGCCATCGCCGTGATCCTTACCCCAGGCGATGGAATCGAGGTTCACGAGCATCGGGCCTCGCTCGATCTCCTTCAAGGGGCGGGTGCGGTACGGGAGGTCCAGGTTCTTCAGCGACAGCTGCTCCTGACGGACCTGCCGTACTTGGCCGTCCGGCGTCAGGTCGACCCGGACGATGTAGCCGTGCCGATCCTTCAGGCTCTGAAGGTACCCGGTGACCAGAAACACCATCGAGGACCCGTCGGCCGACCAGAGGAACGGGGAGGTGATCCCATAGAAACGCTTAGCTTCGTAGATGCTCCAAGAGTGTCTCTCGACGTTCTCCTTTGGGAAGATCGGCGTCCCCAGGTTTGGCTCCGGCCAGTCGCTCAGCGGACCGGTTCGGTTGTCATCAGGTGGCCGCGAGAGATCGTAGAGGAGAAAGATCGACCGGCGTCCGTTGGGGGGTCCCCTCGATGGATAGTGAGTCTGGTAGGCGAGGAACCGGCCCGAGGGGGAGACTCCGTAGCCGTAGCTCCAGATTTCCGCCTCCTGCTTCATCGTCTCGAGGTTGGCGATCCATAGGTCCCAGCCGCCGGCGGGCGGGAGTTTGCCCACCACGAGAAGCCGGGGCTTGACCACCGGTTGGAGCTTCTCGAGGGTCTCCATGCGGCCCGTCATCCCCAGGGTCTTCTCCTTGTCCCAACCGGTCTTCTTGACACGGAGATCGAGAACCTTCGGGCAGCACTCCGACTGGTTGCCAACCCAGACGCTGTAGGGAGGGTCTCCGATCTCCAGTGGCCCGTGGTCTTGCCCCTCCGAGGGCTGGGCTGTGGCACGGACGTATGAGGCCGTCGCCAGAATCACCAATATGATGGAGAGGAAAGGCGTCAGGCGGGTTCGGTGGCTGTCCATCTTCGCCTCCTCAGTCGCTCACTGTAGCAAGAAGGTCGCCCGGTAGCCGATGGTGCTCGCCTGGTTGCATCCGGAGATCCCGACGTAGTGGTCGAGCTGCTTACTGGCCAACCCTCCACCGTGGTCAGTCACTTGAACGACGCCTACGCTATCGACGAAAACCCTGTCCCCACAGGAGAGATCTGGGTTGCTGGCACGAATCGCCACCGTCTGTCCAGCCACTAGCGACAACCCGTTGCAGAACGGGCAGGGACTGGTCACCTTTCGGAAGGTGTGGCTGCATGCCCCTGGATGGGCGCAGAACGATTCGAGGCTGATGAACCCGAGTTGCGAGTGGTATCCACTTCCGTTCTGCTCCACCTCGGTCACCCACCCCAACGGTGCCTGGGAACTCTGGTAGCTCGTGCAGGACTGCACGTTGACACAGTCTCCGGCGAAGTAGCAGAAGCCCACCGGGCTCCCCGCGCACTGGCCGCTCGATGGCGTGTTGTACTGCGTGTGGTTGTAGCTCCCCAGCACCTTGAACTTGTAGTTCCGGCTCCCGGTGGCCGGCTTGCCGTTCACGGTCCACTCCGCGACCACCCGGTTGTAGGTCTGGCCAGCCGCGTAGCTGCCGAGATTGCCGAAGCCGATCGTGTAGTCGCCGCTCGAGTAGGTGGTGTTGACCAAGACTCTCTGGGACGTCCCGGCCAGGGAGACCTTCAGGGTGCCGGTCTGGCCCGCGGGCTCGAGGCGCACCGAGATCCGGTTCGCGGGCAGAGACACAGGGCAACGGCTCCTGCGACCGGCTAGCCCCTTCCTCGGAAGCCGCGTTGGGCGGTCTCTTGGGGGCGAGGCTTCGCCCTACGCCGACCGCGTGCTCTCGGTCCCCGGGTCGCCGGCCAGGATGCGCCACCCGATCACCTTCTCGTCGATCTCGCGCAGGCGGTGGCTGATCAACCGGCAGAGGAGCTGGAGGAACTCGAGGGAGGCCTGCGAGTCCATGTCCAGCACCTCGTGGACCGTCGTCTGGTCGAGGGCGAGGACGGTGAGCGGTCCGCCGTGGGCCCGGGCGTCCGCGGAGCGCGGCTCGCCGTCGATGAGTGACATCTCGCCGAAGAAGTCGCCCCGGTCGAGGATGGCGAGGGCCTCCTCGCCGCCGCCGGGGATGAACTTCGAGATCCGGGCCCGCCCCTCGAGCACGACGTACATCTCGTTGCCCTCGTCGCCCTCCTGGAAGAGGTAGGCACCGTCGGCGAAGCGCTTCTCGGTGGAGAACGCCGCCAGCGTCATGAGCTCGCTGCGCGACAGCCCCTGCTCGCGGAACAGGCGGATCTTGTCGCTCGGCTCGACCGTCACCCGCTGACCCGAGCGCTCCTGCTCGGCGTGGCGTAGGGCCAGGACGTTCTCGGCCGGCTCCTCGCCGGCGAAGAAGCCGCGGAGCTGGTCGTTGGTCGAGCGCAGCTTCCTGGCGAGGCTGCGCCAGAAGCTCCAGTAGAGCTGCACCGCCAGGTCCGGGTCGTCCTCGGAGAGGCGGTCGAGCTCGTCGGCCTGGAGCCGCAGGAGCCGGGAGGGCTCGGTCACCACGGCCTCGGCCGAGCGCTCGCGCCGAGTGATGAAGTTGACCTCACCGATCAGCTCCCCTGCGCCGATGTCCCCCAGGCTGAAGACGCCGTAGTGGGTCGGCCGCTCGATCGTCACCCGGCCCTCTTCGACCAGGTAGAGGTCTCGCCCCGCGTCGCCGTGGTTGAACAGCGAGCTCCCCACCTCGTGGATCTCCTCGTGGATCGCCCGGGTGAGGCGGAAGATCTGCTCGTCGGTGAGGCGGGACCAGATCGTCAGCCGCCGGAGTCGGCCCGCCAGGTCGATCTGGCCGGTGGAGCCGGCGCCGGCCGCGGTGGGAGCGGCCGCGATCCCGTGCTCGCCCAGGAGTCCCTCTTCCTCGATGAACCGTTCGCGCCGCCACTCGAGCCGGTCGAAGGCGGTGTGGAGGTACTCCTGGCGCTCGTGGAACATCCGGGTCAGCTCCCGGCGCCCCCAGCCGAGGATCTGGCGCAGGGTCCGGATCCGACGCCGCAGCCGGTCCGTGCCCTCTCGGTCCCCCTCGTGGAGGAGCAGGAAGCCGTGGACCGACGAGCGCAGAGCCTCCTCGAGCTCCCGGCACTCGTACTGCGCCCGGCCCAGGAGCTCCGCCGTCTCGCGGTCGAACGGGTTGTACAGCAGGGCCTTGGCGAGCTCTTCCGACGCCCGCTGGAAGCTCCGCCGCCGATAGAGGATCCGGCCGTGGAGCTTGTAGACGCCGGGCAGGGCGGGGTCCTTGCCCGCGGCCACCTCCAGGCACTCGACCGCCCGGGCGTGCTCGCCCTTGTCGGCGTAGACGTGGGCCAGGCCCAGGAAGTGGGCGGCGTCGATCGACGCGCGGCGGTGCTTCTCGCCCACCGCCGCCCGCAGGCTCCGGGGCGGCAACCCCCCC
>CAZIIB010000425.1:0-4026 GCA_964539125.1 uncultured Thermoanaerobaculia bacterium
CGCCAACGGGCGCCCCGCCCCGCCGGTTCGGCCCCGGACCGCCCGGCGCCGGGCGAGGCGGCCGAGCTGCCGGTCGTAGAGGTCGGCGGAACCTGGCTCGAGTGCTTCGCCGGCCCGACCCGCCGCCGGTTCGAGGCGATCCTTCCCGGAGTCCTCGCCGGGCGCCGCTGGTTCGGCGGCAAGAGCCGGAGCGTGCGGAGCGTCGAGGTGGTCGCCACCGTGCCGGTCCACCGCAACGGCTCCGGCGGCTCGCCGGCGGAGGGGGCGGTCCTCGCCTTCCTCCGGGTGGACTATCTCGACGACGAGCCGGAGACCTACGCCCTGCCCCTGGCCTTCGCCCCGGCCAAGGAGGGCGAGCGGGTCGTCCGGATGCGCCCGGCGGCCGCCGTGGCGAGGATCGAAGCCCGCTCCGGGGAGGAGGGCGCCGGCGTGCTCTACGACGCGGTGGCCGATTCCGGCTTCTGCGCGACGCTCCTCGAGGCGATCGGCAAGCGGCGGGCCTACCGGGCCGAGATCGACACCGGGGCTCAGCTCACCGCCTCCCGGAGCCGCGTCTTCCGGGCTCTCCGGGGTCCGGCGAGCGAGGCGCTCCCGGTGCGCATGATGGGCGCCGAGCAGAGCAACTCGTCGGTGGTCTTCGGTGACCGGCTGGTGCTCAAGCTGTTCCGGAAGCTCGAGCCGGGGATCAATCCCGACCTCGAGATCGGGCGGTTTCTGACCGAGAAGACCGGCTACCGGCACGTGCCGCCGGTGGGCGGGGCGCTGGAGCTCGTCCGGCGGAACCGGCCGTCGCTGACCGTGGGCATCCTCCAGGGCTACGTGGAGAGCTCGGGCGACGCCTGGCGCTTCACCTTGGACCATCTGGGGCGCTTCTTCGAGCGGGTCCTCTCGCGCCCCGAGGCCGTAGCGCCGCCGGAGCCGCCCGTGCGCCCCGCGGGCGACGGCCCTCCGGCGCTCGGCCTGGCCCTGGCCCGGATCTCGGCGCAGCGCGAGGCAAGACCTCCGGGCGAGCCCGCCGCCGCCGAGGCCGACGACGAGCTGGCCCGGACGATCGGCCTCTACCCGACGAGGGTGAAACTGCTCGGCGAGCGCACCGCCGAGCTCCACCTGGCGCTCGCGTCGGAGCGGGAGGACCCCGCCTTCGTGCCCGAGCCGTTCTCGGAGCTCTACCAACGCTCCCTCTACCAGTCGCTGCGCTCATCGGTCGGACGCACCTTCCGCCAGCTTCATAGGAGCGCTGGACGCCTTCCGGACGCCGAGGACCGGGAGGAGGCCGAGCGCCTGCTGGCGAGCCGGGACGCGTTGCTCGAGCGCTTCGCGCCGCTCCTCGAGGGCAAGATCGAGGCCGACCGTATCCGTTGCCACGGGGACTATCACCTGGGCCAGGTACTCCATACCGGCAAGGACTTCGTGATCCTCGACTTCGAGGGCGAGCCCGCCCGGCCGCTCTCGGAGCGGCGGATCAAGCGCTCGCCCCTGCGCGACGTGGCCGGCATGCTGCGCTCGTTCGACTACGCCGTCCACGCGTCGCTCCAGGAGCAGCGCGCCCGGGCCCTCCTCGGCCCGGAGCAGACGAGCTCGCTCGAGGGGTGGGGACGGCGCTGGTACCTGGAGAGCGCCGCGGCCTTCCTGGCGGCCTATCTCGAGGCCGTCCAGGGGGCGAGCCGCGGCGAGTCGGCGCCCCACGCCCGGGTCGTGCCGCCGGACGAGCGCTCTCTCGGGCTGTTGCTCGAGGTCTACCTGCTCGACAAGGCGATCTACGAGCTGCGCTACGAGCTCGACAACCGGCCCGCCTGGGCGCGGATCCCTCTCGCCGGGATCCTCGGGCTCCTCGACGGAGGAGGAGGCACCCGATGACCCGATCCCCCGAGCACGAGGACCGAGGAGCCGCCAGGACCGCGACGACTCCGCCCGGACGCCAGCTCGCGGAGCTGGCCCGCCTCTGGGGCGTCCAGACCTCCTACACCGACGCCGACGGCGGCCGCCGCCAGGCTCCCGCCGAGACCGTCCTCGCCCTGATCGAGAGCCTCAGCCGCGGGCGCCCCGACGAGGTTGCCCCCGGCGCCGACCTCGGGGCCGCGATCGCCGCCCGGCGGCGCGAGCTCGCCGCCCGTTTCGCCGACCCGGTGGCGGCGGCCTGGAACGGGCGCCTCGAGCTCCCGGTCCGGCCGGCCGCGACCGGAGGAGGGGGCGCCGGGGCCGTCGACTGCCGCCTCACGCTCGAGGGAGGAGACGGCCGGCGCTGGCGCCTCGAGCCCGAGCCGGCGACCGGCGGAAGGGCCGGCCGCGTGCTCCGGATCCCCGAGACCCTGCCCCGCGGCTACCACCGCCTGGAGCTCGAGGCCGGCGACCGCCGGGCTTCCGTGCTGGTCGTCTCGGCCCCCGCCAAGGCCTACGGTTCGGGCCTCGACCGCCGGGGCGAGTGGGGGGTTTTCCTGCCGCTCTACGCGCTGCGCCGCGAGGCGGGGGGATGGGGCGCCGGGGACCTGGGGGACCTCGCGCGGCTGGTGGACTGGAGCGCCGGCCTGGGCGGCTCGCTGGTGGGCACGCTGCCCCTGCACGCCGCCTTCTTCGACCCGGACGAAGGGGTGTTCGACCCCAGCCCCTATGCGCCGGCCAGCCGGCTGTTCTGGAACGAGGCGTACCTCGATCTCGATCCGGACGGGATCCCCGAGCTCGCCTCGTCCGGCGCAGCGCGCAAGCTCCTCGCCGCGGCGACGCTCCGGAAGGCCCGGGAGGCGCTCTCCGCCGCCCGGGAGGTCGACTACCGGGAGATCCTGCGGGCCAAGCGGGCGGTGCTCGAGGCGCTGGCCCGGGAGCTCTTCCGGCCGGCGGGCGCGGCCCCCCCCCGGCGTGCCGAGCTGGAGGCCTTCCTCCGCCGCCGCCCGGAGGTCGAGGCCTACGCCGCCTTCCGGGCCGTCGGGGAGCGCCGCGGCGAGCCCTGGCAAGCGTGGGAGCCGCGCCTGGCGGTCGGTGACCCGGAGGCCGTCGGGCCCGACGACTACGACGACGAGACCCGGCGCTACCACCTCTACGTCCAGTTCCTGGCCGACGGCCAGGTGCGCGGCGTCGCCTCCCGCGCCCGGGAGGCGGGCACCGGTCTCTACCTGGACCTGCCCCTGGGGGTCCACCCGAGCTCCTACGACCTGTGGCGCCACCAGGACCTCTTCACCCGCGGGGCGGCGGTGGGCGCGCCCCCCGACGCCTTCTTCGTCCGGGGCCAGAACTGGGGCTTCCCGCCGCCCCACCCGGAGCGCCAGCGGGAGAGGGGCTACGCCTACCTGCGGGCGGTCCTCTCGAATCTCTTCGAGGTCGCCGGCATGCTCCGGATCGACCACGTCATGGGCCTCCACCGCCTGTACTGGATCCCCGAAGGGGCGGAGGCGACGGACGGCGCCTACGTGCGCTACCCCGCCGAGGAGCTGTACGCGATCCTCTGCCTCGAGTCCCACCGTCACCACACCGTGCTGGTGGGCGAGAACCTGGGCACCGTGCCCCCCGTGGTCGACGAGTCCCTGATCGAGCACGGCATCGGCCGCATGTGGGTCGGCCAGTTCGCGCTCTCGGGGAGCTCGGAGGCGCCGTTCTCGCCCCCGCCCAGCGACGCCCTGGCCTGCCTCGACACCCACGACACCCCGACCTTCCCCGGCTTCCTCGAGGGCCGGGACCTGACGCGGCGGATCGAGCGCGGCCTTCTCGCGCCGGCGGACGCCGACGCCGAGCGCGAGGGCCGGGCGGCCGGCCGCCGGGCGCTCGAGGCGCACCTGGAGGCGGCCGGGATGGTGGAACGGCCACCTTCGAAGGGCCCGGCCAGGGGGTCGAAAGCCTCCAAGGGGGCCGGGGCGAAGGGGGCTCCCGCAGCAGGGCCGGAGATGTCTTCACAGGCTCTCACCCGAGGTGCCACCCGGCTGGTGGCGGCGAGCTCCGCGCGCACCGTGCTGGTCAATCTCGAGGACCTGTGGGGCGAGCCCGAGCCCCAGAACGAGCCCGGCACCGGCCCCGAGCGCCCCAACTGGCGCCGCAAGG
>CAZIIB010000426.1:0-4019 GCA_964539125.1 uncultured Thermoanaerobaculia bacterium
CCTCCTCACCCACCTCCACCTCGTCCGCCACCTCGCCGCCAACCCCGACGCCCTCGCCCTCGTCCTCGAAGCCTCCGGCCCCGAAGCCCTCCCCGTCCTTGGCCGCGCCCTCGCGCGGAGGATCGAGGCCCTCCTCCCGTGACGCTACCGGGCAGGGGGCCGCACCCGGCCCCCTGCCCAACCTTCCACCGGAGTCGTGAGCGCCTTCGCAGGCCCTGCGAAGTCTTGAAGCTCGGCCCGCCTGGGTGCGGTCTGTGGAAGTGTTCCCTCAGATACTCGAGATCCGCACGGACCCGTCCGTCACGACCGCAAAACGGCCTGCAAGCTTCCCGCCGAATGCCCGGAGGACCCTCTCCAGGGCCGCGATCTTGCTCTGCGGCCGCTCGTCTCCCAGCCGCAGGAGAAGCACACCAGAGTGGAGGCGGCCTTCGCGGAAGACTTTCTCGCCGAAGCCCTTGTCGTTGGTGACCAGGATCCGATCCTCGCGCCGCGCGAGGTCGATTACCGCAAGATCGTCGGCGCCGGGAAGTTCGTCGTAGACCGACCGGACATCATGACCGGCCCGCTCGAGCCAACGAGCGGTCGCGGGGCCGGTGCACTCATCCACCAGGAACCGCACTCAGGCCGTCTGAAGCTGGAACGGAGAGAAGTCGGTGCTCCCCAGAGACCGGCTGGCGAAGAGGAGACAAGCCTGAACGTCCTCGCGCTCGAGGCCGGGGTACTCCTCCAGGACCTCCTCGACCGTGGCGCCATGGGCAAGGAGGCCCAGAATGAAGTCCACAGTGAGGCGGGTCCCCCTCACGACGGGCTTCCCCACCATTACCTTCGGATTCAGAACGATGCGTTCGAGAAGCTGCTGGTCAGTCATGGGCCACCGCCTTGCGGCGATTGTACAAGAGCCGCCGGTGGGACGGTCCCGGAGCTCTCGCAGTCCTCGGCTGCACGCTCTCGCGCGCAAGATCCAGGCTCTCTTCTCATGATACCAGCGGGCAGGGACCCCCTCGGCTGACTGCCCGTCTACAATCTCCTAGTCGCCATGAACCCGTTCGCCGATCGACCTGTCTCCGCCCGCTATGACAGCGGCAAGATCCGCATCGTGATGGAGAGCGGCTTCGAGATCGCCTTCCCGGTGAAGGGCAGCCCGCGTCTCGAAGGCAAGCCCGAGACGGCGCTCGACAACATCGAGGTCTCTCCCTTCGGCCTCCACTGGCCGGACCTCGACGAAGACCTCTCGATCCGAGGAATCCTCGCCAGCGATTTCGGCCAATCGGATCGCCACCACCCGGCACGAGCCTGGCGCGCTTGGCGTGGCGTCCTCTCCGGCTCGACTGCGCTCCAGGACCACGTACGGGAGCGTCGCGAGGAAGTCGAGGGGAAGTTACCTCAGAGCTAGTCGGCCGCTCGCCCGTCCCGAGTGGCGCATCACCTTTCGCCCGCCTCCTCGAAGCACCCGAGGACTTCGATGCGCCTCTGCCCGATGACGTCCTCCGGGCCTTCGAAGGATGAAGGCCCTCCTGGACACCCACGTCTGGCTCTGGCTCCAAACGGCTCCCGAGCGGCTCACCAGAGAGGCTCGAGAGCTCGTGGAGGATGCCTCGAACGATCTCTTCCTCTCCGCTGCGAGTGCCTGGGAGATCGCGATCAAGTACGCCCTGGGCAAGCTGCCCCTTCCGGACCCCCCCGACCGCTACGTACCGAGCCGCCTGGCGCTGAGCGGTACGACTCCCTTGCCCGTGGAGATGCGCCATGCCCTGCAGGTGGCGGCACTGCCCCCCCACCACCGAGATCCGTTCGACCGGCTGCTCATCGCCCAGGCCCAGCTCGAGGATCTCGTGCTGGTGACGGCGGATGGACAGTTCGGGCCGTACGGCATCCAGACCCTCAGCGCGAGATAACGCACGCGCCGGTCCCCGGGACACCCCGCGCCCCGGGAGCCCCGGCCTGAGAGCAACGAACCCCTCCCACTCCCCCCTACCCCTTTCCGGCCGTTCTGGTGCATAATGGTGTTACGCCATACCAGGAGGTCGCCCATGCGCCACCCGTCCCGTCTCCTCTTGCTGCTTCTCCTGGCCGCCGTCCCGGCCCGGGCCAGCGTCGTCACCCTCGAGATCGACCCCGCCGAGCCTTCCTCGGCGGACCGCATCGAGATCCACGTCAGCGGGCTCTCGGCCTGTCCCTTCCTTTCGAAGCCCGAGGCCCTCGGGCAGCTCGTCGTCCTCTCCTTCGACAACGGACTCTGCCTCGCCCCGCCGGTCCCCTTTACGCTCACCCGCGTCCTCCCCCCGCTCGAACCGGGCACCTACGACCTCGTCGTCCTCGACAACTTCTCCGGCGACGTCTTCGAGAAGACGTCGTTCTCGGTGAGCGACGCCGGCACGCCGCCGGTCCCCGACGGGCCCTTCCTCGAGTCTCCGGCCGTCCCCGGATTCCGGTTCAAGGTCCGCATCTCCGATCCCGTGGGAGGAGAGCGCCCCGGCACCCTGGAGCCGGACTGCCTGCCCGAGGCCGTGTGCGCCAGCGGCGCCCTCCCGGCGCGGCCCGAGGTGCTGCTGCGCGTCGTGGGGCCGAAGCCCAACGGACGCCTCTGGCCCACCTTCGTGCGCTTCACCACCTCGACGGTGGAGATCTGGGCCGAGAAGATCGACACCGGAGAGACCAAGTACTACCGCCTCGACGGCCTGGTTCCGTTGAGCGAGGATCTCGAGGGCCGAGTCGATCGGGAGGGCTTCGCGCCCTGATTCGGCCCCCGGCCGAGCGGAGGGCTGCTCGGCCTGTGCGACAATCGCCGGCATGTGTGGCCGCTACACCTTGACCACCCCTGGCGAGCTGATCACCGAGCACTACGGCCTGGACTCCGAACCCGAGGTCGAGGCCCGCTACAACATCGCCCCGACCCAGGAGGTCGCCGCCGTGCGGGCCGGTCCGGAGGGGAAG
This sequence comes from uncultured Thermoanaerobaculia bacterium, assembly GCA_964539125.1. Lineage (GTDB taxonomy): Bacteria > Acidobacteriota > Thermoanaerobaculia > Multivoradales > DATKCC01 > CAVUBL01. Next base: position 2,935 of record CAZIIB010000426.1, read on the forward strand.
CCGGGCGGCGCCCGCCGCTTCGTCCGCCTGCGCTGGGGCCTCGTTCCCCACTGGGCCAAGGACCCCTCGATCGGCAACAAGATGATCAACGCCCGCTCCGAGAGCGCCGCCGAGAAGCCCGCCTTCCGCTCGAGCTTCAAGCGCCGCCGCTGCCTGGTCCTGGCCGACGGCTTCTACGAGTGGAAGAAGGTCGAGGGCGGCAAGAAGCAGCCGTGGTACTTCCGCCTGGGAAGCGGCGACCCCTTCGCTTTCGCCGGCCTCTGGGCCTCGTGGGGCCAGGGCGACGAGGAGCTCGAGACCTGCACCATCCTCACCACCGACGCCAACGAGCTGGTGGGAAAAGTCCACCCCCGGATGCCGGTGATCCTGGAGCCGGGCGACTACGACCTCTGGCTCGACCCGGGCCAGGGGGAGCGCGAGCGGCTGGAGGCGATCCTCGGCCCTCTCGATCCGGCGGCGATGATCGCCTACCCGGTCTCGACCCGGGTCAACAGCCCGGCGAACGACGAGCCCGCCGTCATCGAGCCGGCCGGCCCGGCCGAGCGCGCCGGCAAGAACCCGAAGCAGGCGGAGCTGTTCTAGGGGTCGGTGCGTACAGCTCCGTCCGGCCGGCCGAGACGGAGCTCGGCCGCTTCAGGCGGGGTCGTGGATCGTACTCCGGCCGAGACAGAGCTCGGCCGCTTCACGCGGGGATGCACTCCCAAGAGGTAGTGACCCTGACCTGAAAGTCCGACCCCGGAGGGCCGGGGGCTCCCGTCCGGAGGACGTCGAGGACCCCGCTCACTTCGGCTATCCACCCCTTGGATTCGACCCCGGAGGGCCGGGGGTCCCGACCGGCGACGTCATGGACCGCGCACACCTCAACCGCCTGCCCGGTAATCGACCCCGGAGGGCCGGGGGCTCCCGTCCGGAGGACGTCGAGGACCCCGCTCACTTCGGCTATCCACCCCTTGGATTCGACCCCGGAGGGCCGGGGGTCCCGACCGGCGACGTCATGGACCGCGCACACCTCAACCGCCTGCCCGGTAATCGACCCCGGAGGGCCGGGGGCTCCCGTCCGGAGGACGTCGAGGACCCCGCTCACT
>CAZIIB010000427.1:0-4017 GCA_964539125.1 uncultured Thermoanaerobaculia bacterium
CCATGACGGTGATCAGGGTGCCCGCCCCGATGGCGGCCAGGGCGGAGCGGAAGAGGGTGCGGTCGAGGATCCGCTCGGCGCGGGCCGAGACCAGCGACTTGAGGAGGTCGACCAGGAGCTTGAGCGCCCCGAAGAGCAGCGCCACGCCCACCACCAGGGTGAGGGCGCCGCTCGAGCCCAGCGCGTGGCTGATCCACAGCGAGCACGGCCGCACGATCGCCTTCAGGGGGTCGAACAGCTCGATGCCGCCACTGCCCTCGAGCACCGCCTCGAAGCCGTTGGCCGAGCGGCGCAGCACGTGGAAGGCGAGCTCCAGGGGGAACAGGATCGCCACCGTCATCAGGTTGAAGAAGTCGTGGATCGTGGCGCCGGCGAAGGCCCTCCGGAACTCCTCGCGCCGGGTCACGTGGGCCAGCGAGACCAGGGTGTTGGTGACCGAGGTGCCGATGTTGGCGCCCATGATGATCGGGATGGCGCCGTCGATGGTCAGGGCGCCGGCGGCCACCAGCCCGACGGTCATCGAGGTGGTGGTCGAGGAGCTCTGGATCACGCTGGTGGCGACGATGCCCACGAGCAGGCCCACGAACGGGTTGGCCGTGCGCTCGATGAGCATGCGCGCGAAGTCCTTGCCGAACAGCTTGAACGCCACGCCCATGAGGTCGAGGCCGAGGAAGAAGGCGTAGAGCAGGACGGCGAGGAACAGGACGCCGCCGAGGACTCGGACGAGGCGGCGGCGCGGGGATGCCGGGGCCGGGGGCGAGGTGGGCATGGTGTGGATCGACCGCGGGGAGGCGTCGGACGTGACCAGGCTCGGAAGGCGGCGACACACTACCACGGCGCCGGTCCGCTTGTCGCACCGCTGTCACGGCCGCGCCGCCGCCGCGTCATCGGCGCCTCCTACCCTTTGCGAGCGGTGGTATTCTGCCAAGCGGGAGAGCGCATGGAACGGCATTTCGAAATCGAGCTCGACCGGGTCCGCCAGCGCCTGCTGGCCATGGGCGGCCGGGTCGAGGAGATGATCGGCAAGGCGAACGACGCCCTGACGACGCGGGCCGAGACCCTGTGCGGCGAGGTGGTCGCCGAGGACCGCGACATCGATCGCCTGGAGCTCGAGATCGACGAGGCTTGCTACAGCATCATGGTCCGGCACCAGCCGGCGGCCGGCGACCTGCGCTTCCTGATCGCGGTCATGAAGATCGTCACCGACCTCGAGCGCATCGGGGACTCGGCGGTCAACATCTGCCAGTCCGTGGAGCGGCTCAACCAGGAGCCGCCCTTGAAGCCCTACATCGACCTGCCGCGCATGTCGGAGCTCGTCTCCCGGATGGTGCGCGAGAGCCTGGACGCCTTCGTCCGCCGCGACTCGGCCCAGGCGACCGCGGTCACCGAGGCCGACGACGAGGTGGACGGCCTCTATCGCCAGCTCTTCCGCGAGCTCCTGACCTTCATGATCGAGGACCCCCAGACGGTCACCCGCTCGCTCCACCTCCTGCTCATCGCCAGGAACCTCGAGCGCATCGCCGACCACGCCACGAACATCGCCGAGGACGTCATCTACTACGTCGAGGGCCGCGACGTGAGGCACCCCGCCCAGCGCAAGACCCCCGGCGCGGGCTGAGGGCGTTCAGCCCTCCGGCCCGGCGTCTGCCGCGCCGGCCTCGTCGCTCGCCTACGGCTTGCGGGCGAGGTAGACGTCCTGGAACATGGCGATGGGGAACAGCGGCGGCTCCTCGCCCCAGGAGCCGCGCTCGAAGAACGAGACGAGCTCGAAGCCCTCCAGAAGCTCCTCGGCTCGGCGTCTCGCGTGGAAAGCCCCGAACTGATTCGAGCCTTCGCGACCGTGGGAGAGCTCCAGGTATCCTCGTTCCTCGAACGCTCGTCGCTCCTCGGGTCCCGCGAGCAGGTCGACGTAGAGCCGACCGTGGAGAGTGAGGAGCAGCAGCCCCCCGGGCTTCAAGAGCCGGCGGAGCTCCTCGATCCAGCACCGCTGGCGCTCGCTGGAAAGGTGGGTGAAGACCGAAACGCACTGGACCAGATCGAAGCTCTCCGCCGGCCAGGGGAGGGGCGGATCGAGCTCGCTGGAGACGATCTCGATCTCCTCCGGGAGGTTCCGGCTGCTCCAGGCCGCCAAGCGAGGATTCACGTCGCAACCGCAAAGCCTTCGCGCTCGACCGTCGAGCCACCAGCTCAGCAGAAGGCGCCCCGTCCCGCAACCGAAGTCCAGCACCGAGCCCACGTCGCCAAGGCGGAGGCCCGTGGCCTCCAGGTACTTCGCCAGCTTCCAGGAACCGGTGAGGATAGAGCGCGCGTACGCGCCGGAGTCGCCACCCCCCTGGGTGTCGGCGATGAGCTCGGAGGACGGGAGCGCAACGCTCTCGAGCCGCTTGCCGAGGGCACGGAACCGAGCGCGCTCACGCAGGAGCTCCCCCGCGGGATAGTGGGCCAGGAGCACGGGATCCCCGTGGGTCCTCGAGGCCCAGAGCGTCAGGTCCGACCACTGGGGCTCGAGAGAGATCTCGAACCGAAACCTGCAGCGGTCCGAGCCCGCGACTCCCGGTAGGTGGCCGGCGACGTCGGGGCTCGCATGCCGGACCGGATAGGTGCCGAGGGCGCGGCCGTCGGCACGCACCTCGAGGCTCTCCACCGGCTCCTCGAGCAAGCTCAACGCGAAGCCCGTGAAGACGTTCGGGCGGTCGAGCATCAGCTCGTGAGGGGCGGGTGTCTCCAGCGAGGCGATCAGGGAAGGACCGTCAGCGTGCGGCGCGGTTCTCTCTCCAGGCATCGGGGCGCGCGAGCATAGCAGCCCGGGCTCCGCCCCGGGCGCTCCGATGCCGATCGCCGCCGAGGCGGCTCGGCCCGGGCCGGTGTAGACTCCGCCCGACTCACGGCGGAGAGCGATCTTGGAACCGATCCGGACCCCGGTGGAAGCCGGCGGCGTGCGCGTGCTGGTGAACCCGGCGGCGGGCCGCGGCGCGGCCCGGCGGGCGCTGCCGGAGCTCGAACACCGGGCCGGGGCGGCCGGCCTGCCCTTGGTCGTCACCGCGAGCCGGGAGGCGCTGGTCGCCGGGGCCGAGCGGGCCGCGGCGGACGGAGCGGAACGCCTGCTCGTGGCCGGCGGCGACGGCACGCTCCACCAGGTGGTCCAGGCGCTGGCGGGCCGGAGCACCGCCCTCGGCATCCTGCCAGTGGGCAGCGGCAACGACCTGGCCGCGACGGTGGGGGTTCCGCGCCGGCTCGCCGCGGCGTTCCGGCTCGCCCTGGAGGGGCCGGTCCGCGCCCTCGACCTGGGCCGGGTGAGCGCCGGCGACGCGGCGTGCCACTTCGCCGGCGTCGCGGGGGTCGGCTTCGACAGCGAGGTGGCCCGGCGGATCCTGGAGAGCGACGGCGGCTTCGGGGGTCGGCTCCGCGGCGGCTCGATCTACGTCTACGGCGTGCTCCGCACCCTGGGCAGCTTCCGGCCGCCCCGCATCGAGCTCGAGCACGACGGCGGCCGCTGGGAGGGCCGGGCGATGCTCGTCTCCTTCGCCAACACGTACCGCTTCGGGGGCGGCATGCGGATCGCCCCCAACGCGCTGCCCGACGACGGCCTGCTCGACTTCGTGGTGGTCCGGGAGATCTCGAAGGCGACCCTTCTCCGGGTCTTCCCGCGGGTCTACCGCGGCACCCACCTCGCCCATCCGGCGGTCGAGACCTTCCGCGCCCGGCGCCTCGTCCTCCGCCTGGACCGGGAGATGACCATCGTCGGCGACGGCGAGCCCATGGTGCCGGTGGGCCCCGGCGGCGCCAGGGTGGAGATCGAGCCGGGGGCGCTCCGCGTGGTTGGACCGGCTCGATGTTTCACTCATTTACCAGGAGGACTCTCCCCGGATCACAAGTGGTCTGTCAAGCCTCGAGTGACGAGTGTATCCGGCGAGGAATTCGCGTCGCTGGCCAGGCGCTGCGACGCAGGCGTAGTGGTACTACGTCGAGGAGCAGCAACGCCGCCAGCGGCGTGAAGGGCCGCCGGGACGCGTCACT
>CAZIIB010000428.1:0-4014 GCA_964539125.1 uncultured Thermoanaerobaculia bacterium
ATCCAGTCGAGCTACTTCGCCCTCGAAGGGACCGACGATCTCCTGGAGACGATCGACAAGATCAAGCAGAGGGCGAACCCCGAGCTCCAGCTCCTGGGCGCCCTCATCACCCTCTACGACAAGCGCACCCTCTTGTCGAGAGACATCCAGGAGCAGATCTCCGGGGTCTTCGGCGGCAAGGTCTTCAAGACCCTGATCACCAAGAGCGTTCGGCTGGAGGAGAGCCCCGCCTACCGCGAGTCGATCTTCACCTACGCGCCTCTGTCGAGTGGCGCCGCCGAGTACTATCAGCTCTCCGAGGAGGTCCTGAGCCGTGTCTAGAGCCCTGCTCCGGAGCAGGTCGAGGCCCTCGCAGGGCCGGACTGGGAGGAGGCGTCCTCTTCCCCGACCACAGCGCTCCGCGCTGCGGTGCCCGGAGGTGGGAAGGGGATCGAGGGGATGCGGGGAGGAAGCGATGTATCCACCGTCCTGGAAACGGCACCCGGGTGACTCGTGCCGGCAGGCCACAACGTGGGAGGGGGCGTCCCGGTGCCAGGTGGCTGGGCCGCCGCGTTCGCCTCGTCCCGCGGAAGCGGAGCGTCTTTAGAATGCCGGAGCGGAAGCGTGGTCTTCCCGTGCGGGTGAAGATGCGCCACGACAACCACTTCGTCGAGGAGCTGACGGCCCGCCACGAGGTCCCGATCGGGAGGATGGTGCCCCTGGCCGCCATCGAGCCTGACCCGAATCAGCCCCGGACGGCCATGGGGGACCTCGACGAGCTGGTGGGCTCCATCCGGGAGCGCGGCGTCCTCGAGCCGATCCTCGTGCGGCGGCTGAGCGCGAGCGAGGAGTCCGACGACCCCGACACGGGGAGCGAGACCTTCCGGATCATCTCAGGAGAGCGCCGCTGGCGAGCGGCGCAGCAGGCCGGCCTGTTCGACGTGCCGGTCATCGAGATGGACGTGACCGAGCAAGAGGCGCTCGAGATCGCCCTGATCGAGAACCTCCAGCGCAAGGACCTGACTCCCTTCGAAGAGGCCGAGGGGTACAAGGCCCTCTCCGAGCGCCACGGCTACACCCACGAGGAGATCGCCGAAGCGGTGGGGAAGGCGCGCTCCGTCATCACCGAGAGCCTCTCCCTCCTCCAGATGCCCCCGCGGGTGCGGGACACGGTCCAGGCCCTGGGACTCTCGTCCAAGTCGCTCCTTCTGGAGGTCCTCAAGGCGGGAAAGGAAGAGGAGATGATCCGCCTCCTCGAGGAGGTCTCCAGCCACGGTCTCAACCGGGACGACCTCCGCCGGCGGCTCCGCAACCGCGACCGGGCCAGCGCCAAGAGCTCCCGCCGCAAGCCCTACGCCTTCAAGTTCCGAGCGCCGGACAAGAGCTTCACGCTCAACCTCACCTTCCGGCAGAGCGAGGTGGAGAAGCAGGACCTGATCCAGGCCCTGGAGCAGATCCTGGCCGAGCTCCGCGGGTAGACCGGATCCCCCCCGCAACCCCTGGATCCCCTTCCCACCCTCGAGGGAGGGACGGGGACGGTCGATCGGATCCCCCCCCGTATCCCCTCCGATCTCCCGGCCCTCTCTCCGCCCTCAGGTTTCGTTTCAGCCGGTTTTGGCGCGTGAAGCGGCCGAGCTCTGCCTCGGCCGGACGAACCTTCCAGGGAGCCCGAAGCTCTCCAGCCGCAGGAGATATGGCGCACCAGCCTGCCATGCCGCCCCGCCATGGCTCGTCTCGATAAGCTCTCGGGCCATATTCATCCAGGACATTTCCACAGGGCATCCACAAGCCCACGGTTCGCCTGAGATCCGGGACGCACACCGATGAGATCCGGTGAGATCCGGAACGCACACCGAGATGGCACCATCGGGGCAGAAGCCGCGCCCGGCTTGCTCGCCACCAGCTGCCGAGCCGGGCCCGAATCCATGAGGAATGGAGAGAGACGACGAGGACTTCGCGGAGACGAGCGACGCCGACTAGCGCACCGAACGTCGAGGAGTGCACCTACATTATGTCAAGTTCGCTTCGTGGGAAGGCACCATCGGAGCGGAAGCCGAGCCCGGTTCGCTCACGCCGAACTTGACATAATGTATCTTATCGGACGTTGTATCCAGAAGCTCCCAGCCTCCCACACACCTACCCCTCGTCCTCGATTCGCCACTCTCCGGCCAGGTCCTCGTCCTCTTCCACTCGCACCCGCACCAGATCGACGCCCGGCGGCAGCCAGCCGGTCAGGCGCGCCCGGATCCATTGCACGAGGTTCTCGCTCGACGGGATCGCTCCGCCGGCGCCGAACTCCGGGATGACCTCGTTCAGGTGCTGATGATCGAGAACCTCCACCACGTGCCGGCCGACCAGGCCGTCGAGGGCCACCAGGTCGACCACGAAACCGGTGTCCGGATCGGGCTCGCCCGCCACCGTCACGAACAGCCGGTAGTTGTGACCGTGGCCCGGTCGATTGGCGCACTTGCCGAATCGGGCCTGGTTCTCCTCCTCGGACCATTCCGGTCGGCGATACAGGTGGCTGGCACTGAAGCGGTAGCGGCGTTCGAGGCGGAGTCTCATCGCTCTCGTCTCCTGACCGTGTGCTTTCGGGATCGGCCGGCGGCCGGTGGCCTGGGCCGCTATACTTCCATCTCCGTGCGGCTCCTCGACCGCTATCTCCTGCGCGAAATCTCCGGTCCTCTCGGCCTGGGCTTCCTAGTCTACACGTTCATCCTCCTCCTTCAGGCTTTGTTCAAGTCGGCGGAGATGATCATCCGCCGCGGCCTCCCGGTCTCGACCGTCGGCAAGCTCCTGTTGCTGTCGCTGCCGAACATCGTGGTGTTGACCATCCCGATGGCGCTGCTTTTCGGTGTGCTCATCGCCATCGGGCGCCTCGCCTCCGACAGCGAGCTCGTGGCCATGCGCGCCACGGGAATCAGCCTCCTCAGCCTCTACCGGCCGATCCTCCTCCTTTCGGCCCTGCTCACCGCGGTCAACACCCTGCTCATGGTCTACGTGCTGCCCTGGGGCAACCACGAGCTCCAGCTCGAGCGCCTCCAGGTTCTGACCCGCAGCATCTCGACCCAGGTCGAGCCGCGGGTCTTCTGGGACGAGTGGGAAAACCAGGTGCTCTACGTCTTCGAGGCGCCCGGCCGCGGCCAGCCCTGGCGCGGGGTCTTTCTGGCCGAGTCGATTCCCTCGACCCAGAACAACCGGGTCACCGTCGCCGACCGCGGGCAGGTGCGGGTCGACCGGAACGGCGAGCGGGTCGTCCTCGAGTTGGGCGACGCCCACGTGCACGAGGTCGACCTGTCGAAGCCCAGCTCCTACCAGATCACCGGGCATCGCAACCTCGAGGTGGTCCTCGAGGATCAGTTCGCGAGCTCGCAGCGCGCCCGGATCCAGGCGTCGAAGGGGGTCCGCGAGCTCGGCCTGGGAGAGCTCCGCCAGTGGGCCCGCGACCGTCACCGGACGTCGGAGATCCGCCGGCTCGCCCGGGTGGAGATCAACAAGAAGTTCTCCATCCCCTTCGCCTGCATCGTGTTCGGCATCTTCGCCCTGCCCCTGGGCTTCAACAACCGGCGCGGCAGCAAGGCTTCGGGCTTCGCCCTGTCGATCCTGGTGATCGTCGGCTACTGGGTGCTTCTCGACACCGGCGAAAAGTGGGCCCAGGCCGGGGGCATTCCTCCCTGGCTCGCCATGTGGTTCCCGAACCTCCTGGGGGCCTCTCTCGGGCTCTTCCTCCTCGGCCGCCGCAACCGGGACAAGAGCCTCCTCCTCACCAAGATCGATCGATGGGTGCGCCGGGACCTCTGGGCAAGGGTCCAGTTCGTCCAGCACCGGCGCCGGGAACGACGGGCCCACCGGCGGGCCCGCGTGCGCACCCGGGCCCGGCAGCAGAAGGCGCACGTCGTCATCCGGCTCCCCCGCTTCCAGATCCTGTTCCCGAACATCCTGGATCGCTACGTCTTGCGGGTGTTCTCGGGGGTCTTCTTCCTCGTCCTGCTCTCCGGCGTCTCCATCTACGTCCTCGCGGACCTCACCGGCAAG
>CAZIIB010000429.1:0-4001 GCA_964539125.1 uncultured Thermoanaerobaculia bacterium
CCTACCCCCGAAGGGCCGCAGAAGAGATGGGTGCGGCCGCCGTTGACCACCGCCGCACTGTGCAAGAGGGCGCCCCGGCCCTCCACCAGTGCGTAGGCCACCAGGCAGCGGAAGAAGTTGTCGAAGACGCCCTCGAGCCCGGGACCTTCCGCCAGGTCGGTCCAGACGGCCCCCGTGAGAGGTGGGCGCCAGTCGAGCCGGCCCATGAAACGCAGGCCGGCGATCCTCACCGCCTCGGGCCGATGATCGAGGTCCACGGTCATGGTCCAGCCGCGCAGGTCGAAGGTTCGGAAGTCCGTCTCCGACGCGCGAAACAGCCGGACCTCGATCGCCGGGCTCGGAGCCCCTCCAACGGCGACGAGGTCACCGAAGCGGCTCAGGATCAGGGCCTCATGGCCTTTGCCGAGGCCGCTGACGCGATACGGACCACCGGAGAGGAGGAGCGTGACCTCCCGATCGCCCCAGGGAGTACCGGACGGACGACCGGGAAAGAAGTCCGGCGCCTCGAGAAACCGTTCGCCGAAGCTCATAGACCGGGAAGGGTGAGCGTCGCGAAGCGCTGGCCGACGCTCTCGGTCTCGGCCACCGGCCGACCTCGCCATTCGACCCACGCGTGGGCTCCGAATCGTTCCCCTTCCTTGCGCACTCCGATCACGAGGTCGCTCGCGATTCCACGCCGGGCGAGGAGGGTCTGGAGAACGAGGGAGCGGGTGAGGCACTTCATCAGATAGAGGTGATGACGGGCCGCCACGGCCACGCTCCGGGCCTCCCTTTCCACTTCCGGCCAGCGGGCGGACAGGTCTCCGGGGTCTTGCTGGGAGGGACCGCCTCGCGACGCCCAGCGCAGGAGCGACCGTACCCGGGCGAAACCCACGACCCGCAGACCGAGGTCGACCGCCAGCAGCCAGACCGCAGCTCGCGCCAGCCCGAGGAGCTCGGCACCGGAGGAGTGAAGGAGCTTCGACAGCTTGCCGGGTTCGGGTCGAGAGTCGGCCATACGAGCAGGTCCCCTGGCGCGCTTCGCCGGAAGAGTCTCGCCCCATTGTATCCCGCGGGCGCCGGGCCGTCGTCCGAGGCGGCTTCCGAGCCCGGTGCCTTCTACGGGCTCGGTCGGGGGGCCGGAGCCCGTAGCGACTCGACCGCCGACAGGAGCTCCCGACGGACCCGACCCGGGGCGTAGTCCTGGGCCAGACGCCCGCGGCCCGCCGCGACGAGCCGGGCGCCGAGAGCGGGATCCTCGAGCAGAGCGAGGACGGCCCGGTGCCACGCCTCGGCCTCGTCGGCGACCAGCAGATCCTCCCCCGCCCGGCCGGTCGTCCCCTCGGCCGTCCAGGAGGTGGCGATCACCGGCACCCCGGCGGACCACGCCTCCATCACCTTGAGCGGCTGGCCGGCGCCACAGCGCATGGGCGCGAGGGCCGCCGTCGCCCCCACGAGCTCGGCCCCCAGGTCGGCGGGACTCGACAGGACATCGGCCCCCGCCCCGTGAGCGGCCCGGGCGAGACGGGGAGCGAGGCGCGAGCCGGCCAGCACCAGGCGAAGATCGGGCCGCCGAGCCCGGAGCCCCGGCCAGACCTCGCCGAGGAACCAGAGGGTCCCCTCCACCGTCGGGAAGTACCCGAGATTGCCGCTGACCGCCAGGAAGGGGCGCTCGGACGGGGTGGTGCTCGCGCCGGGGGGCGCCGCCTCCCGGGCCGGTACGGCGAGCGGTACCACGCGGAGCCGGCTCGCCACCTCCGGCGGCAGACCGCGGGCGATCGCCCGCCGGTCCCGCTCGGCGACCACCAGCGCCCCCACCGAGCCCGCGACCAGGCGTCGCTCCCAGCGGGCCAGGGTCCGGGCCTCGAAACGGAGCATCGGAGCGAGCCACGGCCGGTCGAGCTCCGCCCGCCTCTCGAAGGACAGAGAGAGGCTGTCGATCAGGTCGACCAGGTAGGGCGTGCCGGCGAGGTCGCTCACGTGGTGGGCGAGGCGGACGAGCTGGAGGATCGCGAGGTCGTGCCGGGGGGCGAGGCGGCGCAGGGCCCGCCCCAGCCCCCGGCTCCGGAACAGGCCGCTCTGGAGCGGCAGGCCGGCCAGGGCCGCGCGCGGCACCGAGGCGGCGCGGCGCAGCCCGCCGGGCGCCGGGTAGGTCTCGAGCCGGTACACGAGGTCGGGCGGCGGCGCCGGCGCTCCCGCCGGCGGGCTCGGGCAGAGCAGGGTGACGTCGTGAGCCGGGGCCAGCAGACCGGCCGTCTGGACGGCGCGAAGCTGGTCGCCGCGGCGCGGCGGGAACGGGTAGCGAGAGACCGCCAGGAGGAGGCGCAAGAGCGGGGGGCTCAGACGAGCTTGAGCAGATGCCCCAGCTTGTCCCGCTTGGCCTTGAGATAGGAAGCGCTGCTCTCGGTGGGGGGCACCTCGAGGGGGATGCGCTCCACGATCTCCAGACCGTAGCCCGACAAGCCGATGTACTTGTGCGGGTTGTTGGTCATCAGCCGCATGCGGCGGACCCCCAGGTCGCGCAGGATCTGGGCGCCGATGCCGTAGTCGCGCTGGTCCGGCCGGAAGCCGAGCTTTTCGTTCGCCTCCACCGTGTCGTGGCCCTGCTCCTGGAGCTCGTAAGCCCGGAGCTTGTTGACCAGCCCGATCCCCCGACCCTCCTGGAGGAGGTAGAGGAGCACACCGCGGCCCTCCTCCCGGATCATCTCCAGGGCGCAGTGGAGCTGGCGGCCGCAGTCGCAGCGCTCCGAGCCGAAGACGTCGCCGGTCAGGCACTGGCTGTGAACCCGCACGAGGACCGGATCGTCCGGATCGCCGAGGTCGCCGTGGATCAACGCCAAGTGCTCCTCGCCGGTGACCTGGGAACGGTACGCGTGGAGCTGGAAGGCGCCGTAGACCGTCGGGAGACGGGGGGAGGCCACCCGCTCGACCAGGGTCTCGTGGGCCAGCCGGTAGCTGATCAGGTCGGCCACCGTGATCATCACGATGCCATGCTCGGCGGCGAACCGGGCGAGCTGCGGCACCCGCGCCATGGTGCCGTCGTCATTCATGATCTCGCAGATCACGCCGGCCGGCTCGAGCCCCGCGAGGGCCGCCAGGTCGACGGAGGCCTCGGTCTGGCCGGCACGCTTGAGCACGCCTCCCTTGGCCGCCCGCAGTGGAAAGACGTGCCCGGGACGCAGCAGGTCCTCGGGCCGGGTCGCCGGGGCGACCGCGGTCAGGATGGTGGCGGCGCGATCGGCGGCCGAGATGCCGGTAGAGATCTTGCCCCGGGCCTCGATGGAGACGGTGAAGGCGGTGGCGAAGGGCGAGGTGTTCTCCTCGACCATCAAGGGCAGGTTCAGCGCGTCGCACCGCTCCGCCGTCATGGACAGGCAGATCAGTCCCCGCCCCTTCTTGGACATGAAGTTGATCGCCTCGGGAGTCACCCTCTCGGCGGCGATCGCCAGGTCTCCTTCGTTCTCCCGCTCCTCGTCGTCGACGATGATGACGAAGCGGCCCTCTCGAAAGGCACGCATCGCCTCCTCGATGGGAGCGAAGGGTGAGGAGTCGGACATCGCGGACGGTCGTCGGGCTGCCGGGTAGCGGGAAGGACGGGGCGGCCGCAGAGCCGCCCTCGGCATCATTCTATACCCGACGCGGCCTCCGGCACACCGCCGCGGGAGGGACTGCTAGAGGCCGCCCATGGGGACACCTCGTCTGGCCCGAGGCGAGGCCCCGGCGACTCCCCTCGAACGGATCCCACGCGTGAACGACCCGCTCGCCACCTACCTTCGGCTCGAGATCGAGCTGGCCACGGCTGCGAGCGGACGGGCGCCAGTCGGGAGCGCCGCCGCCCCGGGCCGGGCGCGCCGGTCGACGGTCGCGCGGCCGTCAGAGGCCGAGGACCAGGCGGAGGCCGTCGTCGACGGCCTCGAGGTGGGGAGCGTCCAGTCGGCCGGCCCGGTCGAGGAAGTCCACGAGGAGGACCTTCTGGAGGTCGTAGACGTTGGCCACCGACATCTTGGTCAACCCCGTGGCCG
>CAZIIB010000430.1:0-3995 GCA_964539125.1 uncultured Thermoanaerobaculia bacterium
TCGCCTCGCCGTACAACCTGGGCGAGTTCATCCTCGCCGACTACATCCGCAACCGACGGCATCGCGTCCGCTGAGGCCCTCCTCAGGCCCGTCCCCGGCGCCGACTTGACAAGACGGCCGCCACTCCGCATACTGCATCAACTTATTGGGATGAATCTATTCCAGTGGAGACTTTCTCACTGGTGCGGCCTGTCTTGGAAGAGAACCCATGCACATCATCGAACCCCGATCCCTCTTGACCCTCTGCCGGCGGCGAGCGGCCTTCGAGGCCCTGGCGCTCCTCTCCTGCGCGATCCTCGTCCTGAGCGCAGGCGCTTGCGGCGGTGGCGGCGGCGCCTCCAGCCCCACCGACCCCGGCATGCCGTCGGCGATGAGCGGCACGGCCTCGATCACCGGCCAGGTCTCGGTCACGGGGTCGGCCGGCGGCAATCTGAACGCCGGCTCGTTCTCTGGACCGGCCGCCGCACCCGGCACGCCGAGCCATCTGGCTCCCGCCGATAGCAGCGGCTCGGGCATGACCGTGCGCATCCAGGGCACGTCCCTCGCCACCACCACCAACGCTCAGGGCCGCTTCGGCTTCCAGAACGTCCCGACCGGCAACCAGGTCCTGGTCTTCGAGAAGGCGTCCTCCTCGGCCAGCGTCCCCATCGGCGGCATCCAGCCGTCGGAGCAGATCGACATCACGGTCGAGGTCTCGGGCTCGAGCGCCAGCGTCACCGACATTCAACGCGACGGCGGCTCGAGCCAGGGCGACACGGGCGGAGGCGATCAGGGCGGCGACAGCGGCGGGGACACGGGCGGCGACGCCGGCGGCGGGGGCAACGAGCCCCAGCCGGTCGACCTCTCGCTCCAGATCGATCCCGACACCTGGAACCTCGACTACGACCACAGCGCAGGGACGGTCACCGCGTTCCTCACCGGCTCCGGTTTCGACCAGGTCGTCCTCGACTCGATCCTGCTCCTGGGCGACAACCCGGACGCCGACCCGCTCGCTCCCGTCTCGGCGACTCGCGAGGGGAATCACGACAAGGCCCGCTTCGCCAAGAGTGACGTCCTCGACCTGCTCGACGATCCGATGGCCGGCAGCATGCACACGGTCACGGTGCAGTTCGAGATCGAGGGCCAGGACGGCACCTCCGAGCTCATGGCGGACGTGAAGATCGTGGGCCAGGACGACTCCGGAGGCGACAACGGCCAGGAGCTGGGGAACCTCTCGCTCCAGATGAGCCCCGATAGCTGGAACCTCAACTACGACCAGAGCTCGGGCAGCGTCACCGCCTTCATCCGCGGCGATGGGCTGGACGCCATCGACACCGACTCGATCGAGCTCTCGGGCGACGACCCGGAGGCCGATCCCCTGCCCGCCTCGACGGCGCGCCTGGAGGGCGACCACGTGCGCGCCCAGTTCCCCAAGAACAAGGTCCTCGGGCTTCTCGACATGCCCGTCTCCGGCTCGAAGCACACGGTGACCGTGAGCTTCACCGCCCATGACGGCGCCGACCAGCTCGAGCTCCAGGCCGACGTGAAGGTCGTCGGGAAGGACAGCTAGACGACGGCGCGTCGCCCGCAGATCCGACCGACGGACCGGAGAGCCGCTCGGCTCCTCGGCTCCGCACCCTGAAGGCCGGGCCGCCGGGAGGTGGCCCGGCCGATTTTTTTGCATCCCCCCCGCAACCCCTCGGTCCCCCTGCCACCCCCAGGGGGGAAGGGGACGCCCCCACCCGGAACCTCTTGGTCGAGGCCGCCGGTAGCTCTCAGGGGAGCGCGCCGCCGACGACCCGCTTCGCCTCGGTGCCGACCCGGAGGATCTCTCCGGGCTCGACGTGGTTGAGGATCGCGAGGGTCTCGGCCGGCACGGTCGACGGGAACGCGGCCTGGAAGTCCTCGAGGCGCATGTCCCGCGGCAGGGTGACCAGGGCGAGTCGCTTCGGCTCGACGCGGAGGTAGCGGGGGTCGGTGAGGGGGGCGAAGCTCGCGAGTGAGGCCGCGATCTCCTCCTGATAGCGCGAGTAGTGATCCGAGAGGCTGTAGCCGAGGAGCTGGAAGACCTTGTCCCGGTCCGCCACGAAGGCGACCAGCCCGTCCACGTGGCCCGAGGCGCCGCGGTCGAGCCGGAAGGCGCTCGCCACCGCCGGGAGCCCGCCGACCGAAGCGCGCCAGCCGCTCCCCTGCTCGACTCCCTCCTGGCCGAAGAAGCGGCGCGCCGCCTCGGCGGGCGACGAGTCGGTGGCCAGCGACAGCGCCACGACCGCGTCCTGCTTCGGGCTCACGGCGCCCACCGTCTGCCTCTGGTTGCTCGTCTGCCAGCCGGCGGGGAACGTGATCCGGACGGCGAGCTGCGGCTGGTAGAAGGTCGTTTCCTGGAAGTAGCCCTGGCGCGGGTCCTCGCCGAAGACGAGGCCGTCGATCCGCTGCAGGTACGCGGAGCGCTTGACCGCCGCCCCCAGGAGCTCCCGGGGCTCGGCTTCGATCTCGGCCTGGATTCTCTCGAGCCGGTCGGTGGGGTTGGGGTGGGTCGCGAGCCAGTCCGGCAGGCGGCCGGCGGGAGAGCCCTGGCTCACCCGTTCGAGCACCCGGAACATCGCCACCATCTCGCGCGGGTCGTAGCCCGCCCGGTTGAGGTAGCGGAAGCCGAGGTCGTCCGCCTGGCGCTCGTCGTCCCGGCTGAACTTCAGGAACAGGACCCCGAGACCGGTCTGGGCCACCTCCCCGTAGTCGCGCAGTCCGGGCGAGAGGATCATCCCGGCGGTCAGCCCGAGGCTCGCGAGCTCGGCCTTGCTCATCCGCTCGACGGCGTGGCGGGCCGTGACGTGGCCGATCTCGTGGCCGAGCACCGAGACCATCTCGGCCTCCGAACCCATGTAGCCCAGGATCCCCCGGGTCAGGTAGACGAAGCCGCCCGGGAGGGCGAAGGCGTTGACCGAAGGGTCGTCGATCACGGTGAAGGTCCAGGGCAGGTCGGGGCGCTCGGAGACCTGCGCCAACTCGTTCCCGATTCGCGCCACGTAGGCCTGGAGCGCCGGGTCCGGATACGCCCCCATGGAGGCGAGGACCTCTCGATGGGCCCGGCGGCCGATCTCGATCTCCTGCTGGGTCGAGTACAGGGCGAGCTGGGGCCGACCCGTCGCCGGGTTGCTCGAGCAGGCGGTGGGGAGGGCACCCAGGGCGGCGAGCAGGGCGACGAGCGCGGCGGTGGCGACGGTCGTGCGCGGGCGAATGGCGATCATGGTCCGGAACCTTTTTCGCGAACGCATCGTAGGATGGGCCGAGGGGCCGAGGTCGGCCCCGATCATCTCATCACCCGGGAGGCACCGTCATGGCATCCGGAGTCCGTCGCGTCCTCGAATCCCATCGCCCGCTGGCCTTCCTCGCCCTGCTCGCCCTGGCCCTGGTCCCATCGGCGGCCGCGCGGGCCGACGTCACGGTGCGCACCCTGACCCAGGACCTCGCGGTCGACGACGCTCGCCAGGTCGGCTTCCACTCCCAGGTGGGCGAGCTCGACGCCGAGGCCACGGACGGCGACTCCATCCGGGTCGAGGTCGCGGTGCTCTGCGACGAGTCCCACGAAGAGCACTGCCGGGAGGTCGCCCGCTCCATCGACCTGAAGATCCGGCGGAGCGGCTCGCACCTGGGAGTGAGCGTCAGCGACTGGCCCAAGCTGCGCGACCGCGGGCTCTCGGTCAAGGCTCACCTGTTGATTCCGCGGCGCCTCGGTCTCGAGGTCGACATGGGGGTCGGCGAGGTCTCGATCCGTGGGCTCGAGGGGGACGTCGAGGTCGACGTCGGCGTCGGCGAGATCTCGGTCGTGGCGCCGGAGAAGGCCGTGGGCCTCGTGAGCATGGACACGGGGGTGGGCGAGGTCGACCTGGTGATCGGCGGTCACACCACCGAAGGCCACGGGTTCGTGGGCGGCAACCTCAAGTGGAAGGACGGTCCGGGGAGCGCGCACATCGAGCTCGACAGCGGCGTGGGGGACCTCCGCGTCGAGCTCAACT
>CAZIIB010000431.1:0-3985 GCA_964539125.1 uncultured Thermoanaerobaculia bacterium
CCAAAGGGCTCGTCGGCCGCGTCGGAGGCCTCGATCAGCCCGTCGGAGAGCCAGACGACCGCGTCGCCGGCCTCGAGGTCGAAGCTCCGGTGACCGTAAGTGGTCCCGAGGCCGCCCAGCGGCGAGCCCGGGAGCAGGATCTCCTCGACCTCGCCGTCGCGCAGGTGGTACGTGGGCGGGTGGCCGGCGTTGGTCAGCTCGACCCGGGGGGCGCGGAAGTCGACCTTGGCGAAGGTGGCGGTGACGAAGAAGCGGGACTCGTCCCCGCCGGGATCGCCCGAGCGCACCGTCCCGTCCAGCCGGCGAAGGATCTCGTCCGCCTCCTGGGTCTCGACCACCAGGATGCCCAGGGCGGCCTTGACCATGGCCATGCGCAGGCCGGTGGGCAGGCCGTGTCCCGAGACGTCGGCGACCACCACGGCCAGCTCGTGGTCCGAGAGCCGCAGCACGTCGAAGTAGTCGCCGCCGATCGCCGCGCTCGGCTCGAAGAGGGTGGAAAACTCCACCGCCTCGCCCTCGGGGAGGTTGGTCGGGATCAAGCTCTGCTGTACCTGGCGGGCGATCTGGAGCTCCTTCTCGAGCAGCTCGGCCTGGGCGGCCGTGGCCACCAGGTCCTCCAGGCTCCCGGCCATGGAGTTGAAGGAGCGCTGCAGGGCACCCACCTGGTCGCGCCGGCGCACCGGGATGCGCACCGAGAAATCGCCGGCCGCGACCCGCGAGGTGGCGTCGTACAGGCGGGAGACCGCTCGCGAGAGCCCCACGATCAGGGTCACCGCCACCAGCTCGGCGATGGCGTAGATGGAGAGCAGGGCGAGCGAGACGAGGATCAGGGCCAGCCAGAAGGCCTTGCCCACTTCCGCGCTCGGGGAGAAGAGGCGCTCGGCCAGGAGCCGCGGCGTCGCGGTGAGGACCACGGCGGCCTCGCCCGGCGCGCTCTCGCCGCTCGCAAGGTCGTGGGCCGTCCCGCCGAGCTCCACCCAGCTCAGCATCGGCCGGTCGCGCCAGTCGCCCGTGACCTGGTGCTCCTTGAAGAAGCGGCTCTTGGCCGCGTTGCGCTCCGCCTCCTCCTCGGGGCTGACGGGTGCGAGGCGGACGTGCAATCCCGCACCGCCGATCGACACCTGGGTGCTCTCGGTACCCGCGGCGTTGGTCAACACGTGGACCCACACGCCCGAGCGCTCCCGAAGCACTCGGTCGAGGTCGCCCGAGACGAAGGCGAGAGCGCGCCGAGCGGTGCCCTCGCCGGCCGTGGCGACCAGGGTCATGGAGCCATCGGGAAGGCTGGCGAAGGCGGGCGGTGCGCCCTTCGGCCGCCGGTCGAGCCAGCTCGGCCAGGCCTCGGGCGCCCGGGGATCGCCGGCCACCCGGCGCCCCTCCCGGTACACGGCCCAGGCCATCCCTCCCGGAGTGGCGGCCTCGCCCTCGGCGCCGCCCTCGGCGTGGGCCGCGGCGGCAGCCACGTCGTTCCTCAGGTCCTGAAGCGTGTCGCGGTACAGGTGGCCGAGGAAGAAGCCGGCGAGGAAGTAGGCGAGGAGGGCGAGCAGGATCGCCACCAGGGGAATCGGCAACGCGCCGATCAACAGGTAGGAGAACGCCAGCCGCCCGCTGACGCGCCAGAGGAGGTGCTGGTAGGCGCGGTAGAGGAGAAAGAGGGCGGTCAGGGCGAGGAGCGCCCAGAAGACGACCCGCGCGATCACGCCGGCCACCGGAACCGCTACGAGGTAGCCGAGGGCGCCGGTGGCGGCGAGGGCGACGGCCAGCCACACCAGTCGCCTGGCGCGGCTCCTCCGACGGTCGCTCTCGGATGACAGAGTCACGAAAATCAGCTCCGGCCGGCGGCCCGCTGGCACCGGCCTCGATCGCCTCGCTCCTCCCTTCACTACGCAGGGGGGCACCGGATGTTCCAGCCCCCGGCGAGGTCGACCCGGCGGTTGACCCGAGGCGGCGCTAGCGTACAATCAAGCGGCCCCGGTCCCTCGGGAACCCGGGGAGACATCGGCATCATCTTAGCCACCACGACGAGGAGAGACCGTGTCGAGGATTCCCCGTATCCAGGAGCACCTGAAAACCGGCTTCACCTCCGAGGCGGCGTCGGCCGCCAAGTTCCGCGCCTACGCTCACCGCGCCCGCAAGGACGGATTGCCCCACCTGGCCGAGCACTGGCTCCGGCTGGCCGAGGGCAAGGACGAGCTGGCGCGCGTCCAGCTCGAAGCGGCGGGCAAGGTCCGCGGCCGCTTGCTGGACCTCCGGGCCGAGGTCGCGGAGGAGCGCTACGAGAACGACGTCCTGTACCCGAAGCTCATCGGCTCGTCGGGACCCGACGAGGCGGTGGGCATCTTCCAGCGGGTGATCGAAGTCCAGAAGGATCACCTGGGACGTCTCGAGGAGCTCTGGCGGGCCCTCGAGTCGTCCGAGGGGGACGTGCCGGCGCCGGCGGACATGGACGAGCCGGTCGCCGTCGGCTGAGCGGTTCCGCCCGGGCGATCCCGGTTGAAGCGGCCGCGCTCCGCCTCGGCCGGGCGATCGTCGCGCGGGGCACCTGAAGGTGGGTCTCCCTCAGCAGCTCCGCCCCCACGCCGGATGGTCGAGCACGAATCCGTCCTCGTCGTCATGGTCGAGGACGGCGCCGTCGAGCTCGCGGGCGGCCATGCGGTCGAGAACCACGGCGACGCCGTCTCGCTCCAGGCGCAGGTCGCCGTCGGCGATCCGTCGCGTGGCGCCCAGGCGGAAGCCCATGGCGCCGCAACCGCCGGCGAAGGCGATGCGCAAGTGCTCGTCCGGACCGAGGTCGCGGCGGGCGGCCGCGCGTGCGGCGGGGGTGAGGGTGATCTCCATGGTGGGCGGTGCGAGACGCGGAATCCCCGGCTCCGGTGCGAGGTTGATCATAGTACGGCGCCCAGGGGCCGGCCCGCGCGGGTCGCGGCGCTGCCCGGGGCGGCGCAAACGCCCGCCGAGCTGAGCCTCACGGGAGCTCTCGTGAGCTTGTGACCATCAGTCACATTCGTTAGACTCCACGACGTGGAGGAACCATGAGCCTGAAAGTCCTGGACCCGGGAGAGACGCAGGGCGCCAAGGTCGCCCACACCGGCGAGAGCTGGCTGACCACCACCTTCGACAAGGTCGAAGACTGGGCCCAGCGCCACTCCTTCTGGCCCTTCCCATTCGGCACCGCCTGCTGCGCGATCGAGTTCATGTCGAGCGTCTCGAGCCACTACGACATGGCTCGCTTCGGCTCCGAGGTGGTGCGCTTCTCGCCCCGCCAGAGCGACCTGCTCATCGTCGCCGGCACGATCAACGACAAGATGGCCCCGGTGCTCAAGAAGATCTTCGACCAGATGGCCGAACCCAAGTGGGTGGTCTCCATGGGCGCCTGCGCTTGCTCCGGTGGCTTCTACCGGGCGTACCACGTGATGCAGGGGATCGACGAGATCATCCCGGTCGACGTCTACGTTCCCGGCTGCCCGCCGACTCCGGAAGGGCTGATGTACGGCATCTTCCAGCTCAAGGAGAAGGTGCTCCGGGACCGCAAGAAGTACGCCCGCGAGTCCCAGACCCGCGTCCAGGAAGAGCCCGCGGCTGCCGCCGGCTAGGGAGAAGGAACCACCCATGAGCACTGCCGTCACGGAAGCTCCGTCGTTCCTGGATCGATACCCGGCCGGGAGCATCCTGCCTCAGGAGGGGATGGATCAGCCCACCTGGGTGGTGAGCCGGGACGTGCTGGCCGACGTCGCCCGCGACCTGCGCGACGACCCCTCGACCGAGTTCGACCTGCTGCTCGACGTCTGCGGCGTCGACTACCCGGACCGCGAGGAGCGCTTCGAGGCGGTGTACCACCTCTACTCGCTGCCGCGCAACGAGCGGCTGCGCCTCAAGGTGCCGCTCACCGAGGAGGACCCGACGCTCCCGTCGCTCATCCCGGTCTGGAAGGCCGCGGACTGGTTCGAGCGCGAGGCCTACGACATGTTCGGGTTCCGCTTCGAGGGCC
>CAZIIB010000432.1:0-3976 GCA_964539125.1 uncultured Thermoanaerobaculia bacterium
TGACCAGGGCGACGACGGACATGAGCTTGATCAGGATGTTCAGGCTCGGGCCCGCGGTGTCCTTGAAGGGATCGCCCACCGTGTCGCCGACCACGGCGGCCTTGTGGGCGTCGGAGCCCTTGCCGCCGTAGGCGCCGCCCTCGATGTGCTTCTTGGCGTTGTCCCAAGCGCCGCCGGCGTTGGCCATGAAGATGGCCATCATCACGCCGGAGGTGGTGACTCCGGCGAGCAGGCCGGCCAGCGCCCTGGTGTCGAAGAAGCCCACCACGACCGGCACGACCACCGCCAGCAGACCGGGCAGCACCATCTGCCGGATCGCGGCCTGGGTGGAGATGTCGACGCACTTGGCGTAGTCGGCGTCGGCCTTGCCCTCCATGAGACCGGGGATGGTCCGGAACTGCCGGCGGACCTCCTCGATCATCTTGAAGGCCGCCCGGCCTACCGCCTGCATGGCCATGGAGGAGAACAGGAACGGCAGCATGGCGCCGATGAACAGGCCGGCCATGACCCGGGGGTTGCCCAGGTCGATCTCGTGGATGCCCACGGTGGTCTTGTAGGCGGCGAACAGGGCGAGGGCGGTCAGGGCCGCCGAGCCGATGGCGAAGCCCTTGCCGATGGCGGCCGTGGTGTTGCCCACCGCGTCGAGCTTGTCGGTGCGAGCCCGGACCTCGGGCCCCAGGTGGCTCATCTCGGCGATGCCGCCGGCGTTGTCCGCCACCGGACCGTAGGCGTCGACCGCGAGCTGGATGCCGGTGGTCGAGAGCATCCCGAGGGCCGCGATGGCGATGCCGTAGAGCCCCGCCTGCGAGTAGGCCACCAGGATGGCCGCCGCCAGGACCACGACGGGCAGCGCCGTCGAGCGCATGCCCACCGCCAGGCCGGCGATGATGTTGGTCGCCGCTCCCGTCTGGCTGTCCTTGGCGATGCCCCGGGCCGGGCCGCGGGCCTCGGAGGTGTAGTACTCGGTAATGCCGCCGATGAGCACTCCGCCGACCAGGCCGGCGACCGTGGCGAGGAAGACTCCGTTGGCGCCGAACTGGACGTCGTCCAGCACGTAGGTGCCTTTGAGCATCAAGTGGGCGACGAACCAGATGCCGGCGAGCATGACGATGGCCGAGCCGATGGTGCCGGTCTGGAGCGCCATGCCCGGGTCGCCGCCCTCGCGGGTGCGGACCAGGAAGGTACCGCCCAGGGAGATCAGGATCCCCAGGCCGGCGATCACCAGGGGCAGGATCACGAGCTCGGGGGTGTAGTGGGCGCCGCCCACGTGGGCGGCGTTGACCCCCAGCACCAGCGTGCCGACGATGGAGCCGACGTAGGACTCGAACAGGTCGGCGCCCATGCCGGCCACGTCGCCCACGTTGTCCCCGACGTTGTCGGCGATCACCGCCGGGTTCCGCGGGTCGTCCTCCGGGATCCCGGCCTCGACCTTGCCCACCAGGTCGGCGCCGACGTCGGCCGCCTTGGTGTAGATGCCGCCTCCGACGCGGGCGAAGAGCGCGATCGAGCTGGCACCGAAGGAGAACCCGGAGATCACCGTGACCACCTTCAGGAGGTCGACCTGCGGCTGTCCGGTGTCGAACAGGTTCCCGTACAGCAGGAAGAGGAGCGAGAGGCCGAGGACCCCGAGGCCGACGACGCAGAAGCCCATCACCGCGCCGCCGGAGAAGGCGACCTTGAGGGCGCCGTTCAGCCCGGTGCGCGCCGCGGCGGCGGTGCGGACGTTGGCCGAGGTGGCCACGCGCATGCCGAAGAAGCCGGCCAGGCCCGAGCAGACGGCGCCGGTGATCACCGACAGGGCGATCAGCCAGGAGCTGCCCGGCTGCCAGGCGTTGGCGAGGGCCAGGAGAGCGGCGACCACCACCACGAAGATCGCGAGCACGCGGTACTCACGTCCGAGGAAGGCCATGGCGCCGTCCCGGATGTGCTTCGAGATCTTGACCATGGTCTCGTCGCCGGGGTCCTGCCGCTTGATCCAGGCACTGCGCACGAGGGCGAAGACCAGCCCGGCGACGCCGCACAGCGGGACCAGGTAGAGAAGGGTCTGGAAGTTCACGGTTCTTGCTCCCCATCGGTTGAGAGTTTGGTGTTGTATCGGTTCATGGCCGCCTCGATGCCCTCGCCCAGCCAGATCTCACAGGCGTCCGCGGCGCGCTCGATCATCTCCTCGACCGACGCCAGCTCATGGCGCCGGAACGGCGACAGCACGTAGTCCACCAGGGCGTCGCCCTCCGGAACTCCTCCATCCCCCGCGCAACCCAGCCGCAGACGGGCGATCTCGTCGGTGCGCAGGCTCTCGACCACCGACTCCATGCCGCGGTGACCGCCGGGGCTGCCGCCGGGCCGCAGGCGCACTCGGCCCAGCGGCAGACGAACCTCGTCGTAGACGACCAGCAGGTCGCCGGGCTCGAGCCGCCCCGTCTCCATCAGGCAGCGCAGGGCGTGACCGCTCCGGTTCATGTAGGTCTGCGGCAGCACCAGGGTCAGCTCGTCTCCTTCGCCGACCAGGGCGTTGCACTCGAGGCGCCGGATCCGGATCCCGCGCCGCCGGGCCAGCTCCTCCACCACCCGGAAGCCCAGGTTGTGGCGGCTCTCCCGATAGCGCTCTCCGGGATTGCCCAGACCGACGACCACACGCCGGCCGCGACCGGAGGGCTCCCGGCCCTGTCGCTCTCCAGGCATGGATGTGAACCCCAATGGCGGGCGCCGGTTGTCGTCCGGGCTCCGGGAGGACGCATCCCGGGGCACGACGAGAGCCTAGCCCTCTTCCTCGCCCTCTTCGGCTTCTTCCTCGCGACCACGCCGGATGACCTCGGGCTCTTCGGCTTCCGCCTCCAGGAGCGCCTCCTCCTCCTCCTCCGGCTCCTCGATCCGCGCCGCGTAGGCCACCGAGAAGATCACCCGGTCCGGCTCCTCGAGCAGGGTGACCCCTTCCGGCAGGGCCAGCTCGCGGGCGTCCAGGTGGTCGCCGATGGCGAGGGGCGAGACGTCGACGTCGATCGCCTCGGGGATGTCGCCCGGCAGGCACTCCACCTCCACCTCACGGCTGACGAGATCGAGCACGCCCCCTTCGTCCTTGACGCCCTTGGCCTCGCCCAGCGGCCGGATCGGCACGTTGACCCGGATCGTCTCGTCCATCAGGACGCGCTGGAAGTCGATGTGCAGCACCTCGCGGCTGACCGGGTCGACCTGCATCTCGCGGATCCGGGCGTGGCGCTGCTGGTCGCTCTCCACCCGCTTGAGCAGAAAGATGGTGTTCTCTCCCGCGCCGTGGCGAAAGACCTCTTGCATGGTGGTCCGCGCCACCGTGATCGGGATGGTGTCCCGGCCGGCGCCGTAGAGCACCGCCGGGATCTGATCAACCGCGCGCAACCGGCGGTTGGAGTTCTTGCCCGTCGCCTCGCGGGTATGGACTTGGATGTGGAACTCTTCGCTCATGGATTCGTCTCTTTTTCTAAAGCTCCGCCTCGAAGGGCCAAGGCCTCTGGAGCGTTTCGGGCTTCGTACGTCGCGGCTCCCCCTCCCACGTCCACCGATCGAGCCTGCGCTCATCTGAACGGCTTCTCCGGACCGACGGATTCATCGGATCTCCCCCCTCACCCTCGATCCCTCTCCCACCCTCGCACCGGGTCGGGTGCCTCAATCCATCCGCCTTCCTCATTGCACGCTATCTCGACTCGGCGACTCACACGAACAGCGAGCTCACCGAGCTGTCCTCGTGGATGCGTCGTACCGCCTCGCCCAGGAGCGAGGCGACCGACAGGGATTGCAGCTTCTCCAGGCTCTGGAGCTTCTCTTCGACCGGCGTGGTGTTGGTGATCAGGACCTGGGTCACAGGGGACTCGCGCAACCGTTCGATCGCCGGGCCCGAGAGGATTCCGTGGACCCCGACGGCCATCACCTCCGTGGCCCCTTGACGGAGCAGGGCTTCGACCGTCTTGGTCAGCGTGCCGGCGGTGTCGATGATGTCGTCGAT
>CAZIIB010000433.1:0-3970 GCA_964539125.1 uncultured Thermoanaerobaculia bacterium
GGAGAAGGACGTCGTCCTCGAGGAGCGACCAGTCCCAGAGGTAGAACTTGGGCTCCTTGCGGAGCGACCGCGCAACGTTCCGGTACCACGGCCGGAGCGGGAAGAAGAAGTACAGGCTCTCCAGCACGGCGAGCCAGCGCTTGACACTGTCGATCGAGGCGTCGAGGCCGTCGGCCAGGGAGCTCAACGTGACGAGCTGGCCGGCGCGCTGGAGCACGAGCTGCGCCAAGGTCTCGACCTTTCCCACCTCGTGGACGCGGGTCAGGTCCCGGAGCTCCTCGCGGAAGAGCTGCTGGTGGCGAAGGCGCCGCCAGCGCAGGGCGAACCGCTCGCTACCACGGCTCAGAGGCTCCGGGAACCCACCGAGCTCGATCAGGGCGGAGAGCGCCTCGTCGTCGATCGCCGCGGGCGGCCTCTCCCCCGGAGCTTCCCCTACCTTGGGTCGCACCAGCTCCGCCACCGACAGAGGATGCATGCGGTAGCTGAAGTAGCGTCCCATCAGGCTGTCGCCGCTCCGGTGGAACGCGCTCAGCCGGGCGCTGCCGGTGACGAGGACGTCGGTCGCCTCTCCGTAGGTGTCGAAGAAACCTTTGACGAGGGTGCGCCAGGCGGGGTACTTGTGGATCTCGTCGAGGATGAGGAGCGGCCGGTCCTCGGCCAGCACGTCGAGTTGCAGCTCCTCGGCCAGTCGCGAGGGCCCGGCCACGATCTTGGCCTGGTGGTCGAAGTTGTCCCAGTTGAGGTAGACGGACCGGTGGCGTTGCGCTGCTGCGTGCCGGCTGGTCGTCGTCTTGCCCACCTGCCGAGGGCCCATCAGGAACAGCATCTTCCGCTCATCGCGGAAGTGCTCGGCGAGGACCTGCTCGTAGAGGCGGCGCATGCCCTGACCATTCTACGACAAATCGCAAAATGGTCACGACCATCCTACGATCGGCCGCAATTTGGTCGCTCGGTCTAGCCCCACCTACTCCATCCCCACCGGCCCTTCGGCCTTGTGCCTCGGGCGCCGCATCAGAAACACCAGTGGCAGGATGATGACCGTCAGCCAGCCGAGCCAGCGGAAGGCGTCGAGGTCAGCCGAGGAGGCACTTGATCAGGTCGAGGATGAACTCCTTGTCTCCGAGGAGGAAGTCCCAGAAGTTCCGGCCTCCGGAGCTCGCTTCCGAGAGCTCGGCACCGGGTGGTGTATGTGCCTGGCCGCCCAGAGCGAACTCCAGCGCGGCCCGGGGGTTGTCTTCCACGTGGCGGGCAAGCGTACCCATGATCGAGGCGAGGTTGGTGACGATCTCATTGTCCCTCCTCATGAAGGTCAGTGCCTCTTGCAGCGCGAGGCGAGCAAACTCCCGCCTCTCGTCTTCCGGGTCTTGGCTCGTGCGGTCGGGATGGTCGGTCTCGGTCATTGGGTGCTCCTTTTCTCTCCGTGCGGTCTCGTGTAGGTTTCAGGCTCCGCGCCGGTTTGTCATGAGCTCCGAAGCTCCAGAGCCTGAGCACCGGGGAGACCCTCCTCCCCGGTGCCCTCCGTCGGGAAGGAGAAGTCCCAATTTGGACAGCTTGGGTTATCAGTCTTCGGCGCGGCAGACGGCAACGAGCGTGAGGTTGTCAGGGCGTGGCGCCCTGTCGAGGATCGGCTAGATGCCTACCTTCACCTCTCCCACGCGGACAACCAGGCCGCGCTGACTTGTGCCGCCGGGAGCACCTCCCGCGACGGGACCCGACCTGGCAGAGTGGAGCTCAAGAGCTGTGACCTTCTCGTAGGACCAGGCGCGGTGCGAACCCCTACGAGGCTTCTCTGCGCGGAGGCAGGGCCGTCACCGTCAGTCAGACAAGCCGGCTGAAGGCGCCAGCCCAAAACGCGCGACCTCGAAGCCCAGAGCCGAGGCGGCGTCGGCCATCGTCTTGTCTGCGGTGGCGAGCTCCTTTGCTCCTAGCTGGCGAGCGAGGGCGAGGTGGAGGGCGTCCAGCGTCCGGAGCGGGTGATCTCCCGCCAGGCCGATGATGGCCAGTGCGCCTTGGACCGCGCGATCGTCCACGGGGTGAAGGTAAAGGTCGCCATCGGCGAGGTCCTGTTCGAACGTGGCGAAGACCTCAGCCTCGATCTCGCGTGTGACCTCGCCTGTGCGGCGTCTCCGGGCGAGGAGACATCGCAGCTCGACCGAGGTCAATGTGCTGATCCAGGGCTCGGGCTGCTCGACGATCCACCGGGCAAAGTCGTCGGAGCCGCGTTCGTTCAGGTACCACTTGGCGAGCGCCGAGGTGTCCAGGTAGACCATCGCCTACCGAGCGTCTCGGTCGCTTCGGATCAGCTCCTCGCTCCCGCGCGCCAGCGGAGGCATCTTCGCCCGGAGGTCTCGGTGACTCGGCCGCCTTCGCCGGGCTCCGAGGGGGACGACCTTGGCGATCGGAACTCCGTGCCGGGTGATGACCACCTCGCCCTCGATCTCCAGCACCTCGCCCAATCGCCCCAGCTCGGCTCGCATCTCGCGGATCGACATCTCTTTCATCTCATCGCTCCCCAGTGTGCTACGCACGTGCCAGCGTAGCACATCTCGCCCCACCGCCTACTCCATCCCTACCGGCGGCCCCTCGGCCTTGTGCCGCGGGCGCTTCATGAGGAAGACCAGCGGCAGGATGATGACCGTCAGCCAGCCGAGCCAGCGGAAGGCGTCGAGGTAGGAGAGGAGCGCGGCCTGGCGGTGGACCATGCCGGCCAGGGCGGCCAGCGCCTGGTGGCCGGCGGTGACGGCGTCCGAGCCGCTCGCCATGAAGGCCGCCTCGAGGCGCTCGAACATGAGGGCAGGCGCCTTGTCGTAGGCGTTGATCCGGGCGCCCAGGACGTTGGTGTGGATCTGGACGTGGCGGGCCACCACGGTCTCGGCCAGGGCGATCCCCATGCTCGAGCCGATGTTGCGGGTCAGGTTGTAGAGGCTCGTGGCGTTGCCCATCTGGGCGTTGGGCACCGGGTCCATGGTGATCGTGGTGAGCGGCACGAAGAGGAGCCCCAGGGCGATCCCCTGGATGAACTGGGGCCAGAAGAGGTCCCAGTAGCCGGCGTCCAGGTTGAGCCAGCTGAACCAGAAGAGGGTGAGGGCGGAGAGGACCACCCCCGAGACCAGGAGCTTCCGCGGGTCGACGCGGCTCATGATGATGCCCACCAGCGGCATGGCGATGAACGAACCCATGCCGCGGGGGGCCAGCGCGATCCCGGCCTCCAAGGCCGAATAGCCCATCAGAGTCTGGAGGAGGAGCGGGAGGAGAACCAGGCTGCCGTAGAGGACGAAGCCCACCAGGAAGATCAGGAGCACGCCGGAGGTGTAGGTGCGGTTCTTGAACACCCGCAGGTCGACGATGGGCGCGCGCGTTCGCAGCTCGTGAACCACCATCCAGACGAGGGCGACGGCGGAGATCACCAGGAGCGCCACGATCAGGTGCGAGGAGAGCCAGTCCTCCTCCTGGCCCTTGTCGAGGGCCACCTGCAGAGCGCCGAACCCGACGGCCAGAAGGCCGATCCCCCAGTAGTCGATCCGCGCCGTGGCCCGCCGGATGTAGGCCGGATCGAAGATGAAGACCTGCATCATGACCAGGGCCACCAGCCCCACCGGGATGTTGATGTAGAAGATCCAGCGCCACGAGTAGTCGGCGGTCAGCCAGCCGCCCAGGACCGGGCCGATGATGGGCGCCACCACGATCCCCAGCCCCCAGAACCCCATGGCCTTGCCCCGCTCGTGGGGCGGGAAGGCCTCGAGCAGCACCGCCTGCGAAAGCGGCTGCATGACGCCGCCGGTCAGCCCCTGGATGACGCGGAAGACGACCAGGATGCCCAGGGTCGGTGACAGGCCGCAGAGGGAGGAGGCCAGGGTGAAGCCACCCACCGCCGCCATCAGCAGGCGCTTCCTGCCGAAGAAGTTGGCCAGCCACCCGGTCATGGGCAGGATGACCGCGTTGGCCGTGAGGTAGGAGGTCAGCGCCCAGG
>CAZIIB010000434.1:0-3969 GCA_964539125.1 uncultured Thermoanaerobaculia bacterium
CCTGGTGGTGACCCAGGTGGCCGTCTCGGCGATCTTCCTGGTGGTGGCCGGGCTCCTGGCGCGCGGCGCTTTGGCGGCCCGGTCCATCGACGTGGGCTTCCAGCCGGAGCGGGTAGCGGCCCTCGGCCTCAACCTGGGCATGCAGGGCTACGACGACGAGCGGGCGGCGAGCTTCTTCCAGGAGCTCCGAGACCGCGCCGCGGCACTTCCCGGAGCGGCCGACGCGGCCCTCGCCGTGCGCGTGCCGTTCGACGTCAATCTCCAGTACCAGCAGATCTTCCCCGACACTCAGGATCCCGGTAGCGATTCGAACGGCGTCCCCCTCGACGTGACCTGGATCGACGAGCACTACTTCTCCACCATTGGCGCGCCGATCCTCCGGGGCCGCGGGATCGAAGCCACCGACACCGCGGAGGCCCCCCGGGTGGTGGTGGTGAACGCCGCCATGGCGCGCCGCTTCTGGGGCGATCCGCAGGCCGCCGTGGGACGGAAGCTCTGGCGAGGCCGCCGCGACTCGGCCCCCTACGAGGTGGTCGGAGTGGTGGCGGACTACAAGGTCCGGTCGGTGGGCGAGGCGCCCCGCCCCATGGTGCACTTCGCCCTCGCGCAGCGGCCGTCGGCGAACGCCTACGTCCTCGCCCGTAGCTCGGGCGGCGATGCCACGCCGCTCGCCGGCGAGCTCCGCCGCCTGGCGTTCTCCATGGACCCGTCGCTCGCCGTCTCCGAGACCACCACCCTCGCCGGCTTCATGGGGATCACCCTGTACCCGGTGCGGGCGGGAGCGACCCTGCTGGGCGTCTTCGGCCTCCTGGCCCTGGCGCTCTCGAGCCTCGGCCTCTACGGGGTGATGGCCTACGCCGTCGCCCGCCGGCGCCGGGAGATGGGGGTGCGCTACGCCCTGGGAGCGCGGCCGGCGGACGTGGTGGGCCTGGTGGTGGGCGGCGGCATGAAGCTCACCGCCGTCGGGATCGTGCTCGGCCTGGGGCTCGCGGCGCTGGCCGGGCGCCTCATCTCAGGCCTCCTCTACGGGACGAGCGCCCTCGATCCCCTGGCCTTCGGCGGCGCCGTGGTCGTGCTCGCGGCCGTGGCCCTCGCCGCCAACCTCGTCCCCGCCGCCCGCGCGGCCCGGGCCGACCCGGTGGCGGTGCTCCGGGAGGAGTAGCGCGAGCGTGGGCACCAGGAGGAGGCTTCCGGCCAGGGCGGCGAGGAGGCCGCCGATCACCGTGATGGCGAAGGGCTGGAAGACGCGGGAGCCGACGGTGGTGCCGATCGCGGCAGGCAGGAGGGCGGCGACGGTGGTGGCGGTGGTCAGCAGGATCGGGCGCAGGCGGACCGACGCGGCCTCGCGGAGCGCCTCGTGGCGCTCGAGGCCGGTGGCGCTCCGGCGGTTCGCGAAGTCGACCAGCACGATGGCGTTGTTGACCGCCACACCGGCCAGGGTCACGGCCCCCATGGCCACCGAGAGATCGAGGGCCCGGCCGGTCACCGCGAGGGCGACGAGGGCGCCGGCGAGGGCCAGGGGAACGGTGGCGAGGACCGCGAGCGGCTGGAGCCAGGAACCGAGCTGGACCACCAGGATCAGGTAGATGAGGGCGAGGGCGCCGGCGAGGACGAGGGCCATCTCCTCGCCGGTCCGGATGAGCACCGGGTACTGACCCGTGAAGTCGATGCTGTAGCCGGCGGGCAGGTGGAGGCTCCGGAACCGCTCCCGCAAGCGCCGGACGAGGGACGGGATCGAGCCGTCGACCTCCGCGACCAGGGTGACCTCGCGCTCGCCGTTCAAGCGTGTGATCTCCGCCGGCGCAGGGCGGACGGCGACGCGGGCGAGGCGCCCCAGGGGCACGAGGGCACCGCGGGCGAGGGGCACCGGCAGCTCGGCCAGGCCCTTCGGACCCTGCGCCTCGGCGGCCCGGCCGCCGGCCTTTGCGCTCCCCGCCAGCCGTAGCCAGACGCCCACCGACTCCCGCTGGCGCACGACGGTCGTCGCCTCGAGCCCGGTCTGGGCCGCCCGAAGCGCCGCGAGCACCTCCCCGGGCCGGGCTCCATGCCGGGCGAGGGCCGCGCGGTCCAGTCGCACGTCGACCTCGCGCGCGTGGACCTTGGTGTTGTTGACCACGTCGGCGACGGCCGGGTCGCTCGCCAGCAGCGTCTCGACCCGGCCGGCGAGCTCGGTGAGCGTGCCCATGTCCTCGCCGTAGACGGTCACCCCGAAGAGCGCGGGCAGGCCGGAGAAGCTCTCGTCGATCTTCTCTTGCGTCGGCTGGTGGAAGAGGAAGACGACGCCGTCGATCCTCGAGTAGGCGCGCCGGAGGTCGGCCGTCACCTCGTCCGCCGAGCGGGAGCGCTCGCCGCGGGGCGCGAGCTTGATCAGGATCTCGCCCCGGTTGACCCCTTCGACCTGGGCGCCGGCCTCGGGCGAACCGGTGCGCCGGTAGACGGTGGTGACGTCGGGCTCGGCGAGAGCGACGCGGTCGAGGATCGTCCCCATCCGGTCGCTCTCGGCCAGCGAGGTGCCGGGAGGCATGACGTACTCGATCAAGAGGGCGCCTTCGTCGATGGGCGGCAGCACCGAGACTCCGGTGAACGTCGCCGCCAGGGCGGCGAGGCCGAGGGCGGCGAGCGCCGCGACGACGACCAGCCACCGCCGCCGGAAGCAGAGGCCCAGGGCGCTCTGGAGGAGGCGGTCGAAGCGGGCGAGGAGGCGGGCGCCGAGGAAGTCCTCGCGCGCCGCAACCGCCGGTCGGCCCCGGCCCCACCTCCGGCCCAGGAGGAGCGGCACCAGGGTGAGCGACAGGACGAGGGAGGCCAGGAGCGCCGCGGCGAGGGTGAGGCCGAACGGGCGCAGGAAGAGGCCGGCGATGCCGGTGACGAAGACCAGGGGGAGAAAGGCCACCACCGTGGTGAGGGTGCCCGAGGCATCGGGGCCGGCGATCTCCGTCGCGCCGGCGAGGGCGGCCTCCCGAGGATCGGAGATCGTCCGGCCGTGGCGGTCGATCGTCTCCGCCACCACGATGGCGTCGTCCACCAGCATGCCGACGCCGAGGGCCAGGGCGGTGAGGGTCACGGTGTCGAAGCCGAGCCCCGCCACGCGCATGACGAGGACGGCGGCGAGCAGGGCGAGGGGGATCGTCCCGGCAACCACCATGGTGGGCCGGAGGGCGCCCAGGAAGAGGTAGAGAACGACGACCGCCAGCGCCGCACCCAGGAGCAGGTCGACCAGGATCTCGTGCTCCGACTCGCCGAGGATCTCCGACTGGTCGTAGAACTTCTCGATCTGGGTGCCCGCGGGGAGGAGGCCGCCGAGGCCGGACAGGGCCCGATCGACGCCGGCCACCACCTTCGCCGGGCTGGCCCCCGGCTCCTTGCGGACGACCAGGGCGACCGCCGGGCGGCCGTCGCCCCGGATGGCGTAGTGGCGAGGCGCCCGCCCTTCCGAGAGCTCCGCGACCGAGCCCAGGACGACCGAGCGCTCGCCGTCCGTCACCACCGGGACCGACGCGAGGTCGTCGAGATCCTCGATCCGGGCGTCGCCCCGCACCAGGGCCTCGTGACCGCCCTGGGCGAGGAAGCCGGCGACGGCGCCGGTGTTGTGGCGGTCGATCTCGCCGGCCACGTCCGCCACCGAGAGGTGGAGCCGCGCCAGGAGATCGGGGCGCAGGTCGACCCAGAAGGCCCGCCGGTCGCCGCCCAGCACCTGGATCGAAGAGACGCCCTCGACCTCCTTCAAGCGCGCCGCCAGGTCGTGGCGGGCGGCGTTGCCCAGGGCGATCGGGTCGCCGGCGCCGTAGAGCACGTAGCCCGAGACCTCCTGGAGGGTGGTGCCGAGAGTCTCGAGGCGCGGGCTGACTCCCGGTGGGAGGATGCCCTGAAGGTGGGCGAGGCCGGCCTGGACGAGCTGCCGGGCGTCGCCGACGGAGGTGCCCCAGGGGAGCTGGACGGTGACCTGGGAGAGACCCTGGGCCGAGGTGG
>CAZIIB010000435.1:0-3966 GCA_964539125.1 uncultured Thermoanaerobaculia bacterium
AGCGCAGGATCGCCTCGCGCCGCTGCTCGGGCGGCGCGCCCGGCCGATAGCCCTTCGTCTGACCCGTGTGGATCTCGAGCGCCTTGATGGCGATGGCGCGCACCTGCCCCACGTCGTCGCCCAGAGCCTGAATGAGCCCGGCGTAGAGATGCACCTTCTGCCGCTCGCTCAGGTGGATCTGGTCGTAGGCGAGGGCGCACGCCGCCTTGTCGCGAATCAGGGCGTTGGGGTCGTGACGCATCGAGTCGAGCAGCGTCCGGACCACCTCGTCGTCGTCGCTGACGCGACCGAGCGCGTACTGCACCGCGATGCGCAGCTCGACGTCGTCGGTCTTGGCATCCGGCAACAGGGCCGCCTCGGCCGCCGGCGAGAGGCTTCCGACCGAGTAGAACAGGTTGGCCAGTCGCAGCTTCTCGGCGCGCGAGCCCTGCCGATAGAGCGCCGCCATCGCGTCCAGCGCCTCGCTGCCTCGCGCCGCGATCGCCGCGGCATCGCCGCGCCGCACCAGCTCGGCGACGTCCGGCGCCTCGGTCGCCGCCACGGTTCCGCCGGCGAGCGCGAGAATCAGGGCCGACAGCAAGAGATCGCTGGGTGGACGCATCGTGGCCTCCTCTCGGCTTCGAGCCTCCAGCGTACCAGCCCCGAAGCCGCGAGGACGGATGGACGGGCCTCAGCGCCCCCGCGCCAGGCGGCCGAGCTCTTCGACGGTCCGGTCGATGTCGTTCTCGGTGGTCCGGTAGCTGGTGATGCAGGCGCGGACGAGGAGCGGGCCCCGGGCGATCCGGATCGGTGACATCCACGCGACCTGCCCCTCGTGGAGCCGGGCCACCAGGCGGCGCACGTCGAGACCCGGCCGGGTGAAGCAGACGATGGGGAGCGGCGTCTCGCTCTCGACCGTCCAGCCGCTCTCGGCGAGCCGGCTGCGCAGGCGATCCCCCATCCGGGCCTGGTGCTCGATCCGCTCGACGACGCCGGGGAAGCCCGCCTCGGCGAGGGTCATGAAGAGCTTGAGGCCGATGAACCGGCGCGACCACTGGAGGGAGTGGGAGAAGGGATCCTCCACGTCGGCGCCGCGGACGGCGGCGGGCATGTAGGGCGTACGCTGGCCGAACGCCGCTTCCAGGGCCCACGGGCGGCGGCAGAAGAACATCCCCGCCCCCATGGGCACCGAGAGCCACTTGTGGGCGTCGAAGGTCAGCGAGTCGGCGCGCTCGAGGCCGGCCAGGTGGCGCCGGAGCTCGGGCGAGAGCGCCGCGGCGCCGGCCCAGGCGGCGTCGACGTGGAGCCAGAGGCCTTCCCGCGCGCACAGGTCGGCCACCGCCTCGAGGGGGTCGATGGCGCCGCTCGCGGTGGTGCCGGCCGTCGCCACCACCAGGAAGGGCTGCCGCCGGGCGCGGCGGTCGGCCGCCACCTGCGCCGCCAGATCGTCCACGTTCATCCGGCCGGAGGCGTCGGTGCGCACCCGGCCGACCGCGCTGTCGCCGAGGCCCGTCACCCGCGCCGCCTTGTGGATCGAGTGGTGGCCCTCTCCCGAGACGTAGAGCCGGGGCTCCCCGGGCAGGCCCCGTACGCCGGCGCCGGCCCACTCCGGGAAGACGTCGGCCAGGGCCGCCACCACGCCGGTGAGGTTCGCCTCGGCGCCGCCGCTCGTGAAGTGGGCGGCGGTCGCCTCCGGGTCGAAGCCGAGGCGCTTTGCGATGGCCTGGAGCGTGAAGCGCTCGATCTCGTTGGCGGCGGGGGAGTGGGACCAGGCGGCGAGCTGCGGGTTGAAGGCGGCGACCAGGGTGTCGGCGATCACCGAGGCCGGGGTGACGCTGGGGTTGAACAGGCCGAAGTAGCGCGGGTGGGTCACCTGCACCTGCCAGCGCTCGAGCATGGCGGTGACCTCCTCGACCACCCGCTCGAGGGGCATCGCGCGCTCCAGGTCGAAGGTTTCGGACAGGTGGCGGCGCACCTCGTCGGCCGGGACGGCGGTCGCCACGGGGCCCTCGGCGATCTGCCGAGCGAGGGCCTCGATCCTGGGTGCGAGATCGTCGAAGAGGTCGGTCATGGAAGGGACTGTACCCGGTTGGGGAGGTGGCGCAACCGTTCGGGCCCGCGGGTCGTCCAAGGGGTGAGCGGGAACGACACGACGACACGACGACACGACGAACCGGGAGATACCATGAGCTACGAACAGGTCTGGGCGGTGGTCACCTTCTTGACGGTCCTCGCCGGGGTGGCCCTGGCGGTCTGGGCTCGGCACCTTCGGGAGGCGAAGAAAGTGGCGCTGCGGGAGATGATCCACCAGGAGCGGATGGCCGCGCTGGAGAAGGGGGTGACCCTCCCCGAGCTGGCGCCGGACGTGGCCGCCGGTCTCGGGGAGGCGGCGAGCGGGACGGCCTGGGTGCGCTCGGCGGCCCTGCTTGCCGGCCTGGTCCTGGGGGTAGGTGGATTCGGGATGATGGTGGCCTTCCTCCTCATCGGACCGGGCACCGGGGTGAGCGACCTGAGCCTGCTCTGGCCGCTGGGCCTCATCCCCGCCGCGGCGGGCGTGGGCCTTCTGCTCTTCTGGCTCCTCGATCGCTCGCCGCGGCGGTGAGGGCCCGGCGATGACCGCGACGCTCACCTGGCCGATCCCCACCTTCGGCGGAGTTGCCTTGCGCCGGAGCCTGAGGGAGGTGGCGCCGGCCGAGCGGGCCGGCCTCGCCGACGCCACGGCCTTCGCCGAGCTGGTGGCGAGGGAGAAGGAACGGGTCTTCCGCGTGGCCCTCTCGGTGCTGGGCCCGGGGAGCGAGGCCGAAGCCGAAGACGTGACCCAGGAGGTCTTCGTCCGGGCCTACCGGAGCCTCACCTCTTTCCGCGGCGAGAGCCGGCTCTCCACCTGGATCTACCGCCTGGCCTTCAACCTGGCGGTGGACCACCGGCGCCGCCTGGGCCGCCGGCGCGAGCAACCGGACCCGGGGCCGCTCGAGGTGGCTCCGGATGCGGCGCCGTCCAGCGACCCGTATCGCAGGGCGCGTCAGGCCGAGCGCTCGCGGGCCGTCCGCCGGGCTCTCGCCCGACTTCCCGAGGAACGGCGCGCCGTCCTCCACCTCCACTACTGGATGGGGCACACGGTGGCCGAGATCGGCGAGCTCCTCGACCTGCCCGCCGGCACCGTCAAGTCCCACCTTCACCGCGCCCGCGAGGCCCTGCGGGAGGAGCTCGAAACCCATGAGCACTGATCGCACCGACGACCGCCCCGAAGACTCGAAGTCGCCCCGTGAGCCGGACGAGCTGGAGGGCCTCCTGGCTCAAGCCTTCCAAGACGAGCCGGTGCCGCGGCTGTCTTCCGGATTCGAGGCGCGGCTCGAGCGCCGGCTCGCCGTGGAAGGGCTCACCGCCGCCCGCAGGCCGCGGCGCCTGCCGGCCCGGGCCCGGTGGTTCCTGGCGCTCTACTGGATCGCGGCAACGGGCCTGTGCGCCGTCGTCCTGGCCTGGAGCCACGTGGCCCAGGCCGCTCACCTGCCCATCGCCTGGCCGGCCCTGGCGGCGGTGGTCGTGACGGCGGTGGTGCTCGCCCTGCCGTTTGCGGCGCTCCGGCGCCAGGGGGTCTCTTGGACAGCCGTCCTCCGGCGCGCCCTGGGGGCTTGAGAGCTGCTAGAACCGCTCAGCAGCAGAGGCAGCGGCCGCCGCCAATGGGGTAGCCTCCGGCCAAACCGCAGATCGGGCGGCAAAGCGCGTAGCAACCGCCGGTAGAGCGCACTTGTTTGTTGACGAGGTCGGTCCCCTGGTCGACCGGCAGGGTGAGCGCCTGGCCCTGGATCTGGACTTGGATCTGGCCCTGGGCCTGGGGATCCGGGGTCACGAGGGCAGGCGCGGGCGCCTGGGTGGCGGGGCCGGCCACGGCGGGAGCAGGCGCCGGGGCAGCGGTGGGCACCGGCGCGGGGCCGGCGGCCCAGAGAGCGGGTGCAGCGGCGAGGGCGAGGGCGGCGAACAGGGCGA
>CAZIIB010000436.1:0-3966 GCA_964539125.1 uncultured Thermoanaerobaculia bacterium
AGGAGACCCCTCGGTCCTCCGGGGTCGGACTCCGCCTCACCTTGTCGTTTTGACCGGAGCGAAGCGAAGTGGAGGAACCTCAGCGGGGCCAGATTTGGAGAGGCTGGCGCTCCGCAGTGCCGTCCGACCCCGCCTGAAGCGGCCGAGCTTCGCCTCGGCCGACCGAACGCTTGCGCTGGCTCCAAGCTCTGGGGCACTGCAGGCTGCTAGGGCGTCTCCAGGGTGACAGAGGGGAAATAGGTCTTGAACCTGGCCGGGTCGGCCGTCGCCACGGCCCACTCCATGACCTGGGCATGGGCGCCGATGAAGAAGTCCGGCAGGGGCATCCGTGGGGATCCCCTCCCGGACTGGTCTGCGCGCCGCTCTCGATAGGTGACGTAGGCGCTGGCGCAAACTGGGGCTGCGGCAGCAGGTATGTCAAGAATCTGCACGCCCCAACCCCGAATGAGATCGGCGGCGTTCTCCTGGTCCGGTTCTCCGACGTAGAGCTCTGCGAGGCTCACCGCGTTGATCGCGGCCCCCTGGGTGGCGAGCGCGTCGGCGATTGTCGCCCGTGCCCAAGACCAGTGGGGAGAGGCAGGATCGCCTGCATAGATGAGGACGTTCGTGTCGAGAAGGATCATGGCTCGCGAGTGAGGCGGCGCAGCTCGTCCCAGCTCATTCTCAGGCGGAGGGGGTGTTCGTCCAGGGCGCGGAGGCACTCCTCGCGGGTCATCCGCGGCCGGGGCTCGGGCCTCTCCAAGCGCACGAGCAAGTAGCGTCCCTCGCCCTGCTCCTGGACGTCGTAGATCTCTCCAGGCTTGGCGCGTGGGAGAACGACGCGCTTTTTGCTGTCGGTCTTGGTCGTCATGGTGGGATCATCCCACCCTTCTGTCGATGGGTCAACGCGAAGGGCAGAAGCGAAGAAGTGCCACTGACTTCGAGAGAAGGTCCGACTATTTGGTGGCCATTGGGCTGGCTTTCGTGTGTTTCCAGCCGCCTCGGAGGGTGTCGGGCGAGGGACTCTGGGGACCTCGCGCTCTTCGAGGCCCTGGAGGAACCTTCGGGGGCGCACTCCCAGCCTGCCCCGAGTCTCAATCGGGGCGCTCCGCGCTCACAGATTGTCATGGGAAGCCGGAAGCCGTGGCGCTATCCGGGGGCCTGATGCGGGACGTAGGGCATCCCCGGCGGGAAGCTACCTGCCGGGAATCGAACGCCGGTAGCTCCCAGCCGTAGAAGCTCGGCGGCGTCCCGGAACGCCACCGCGAACTCCCGGTACGCGTCGCCCAGCCGCCGCCACCCGTCCCGGGTCGCGGCGTGGAACCGAGGCGCCGGGGAGCGCGAGAGTTTCTCCGGCCTCTCGTGGGGCGACCGGCGGCGGATGGCCTTCACGCCCAGGACTCCCTGACCGTCGGTTCTCCGCCGCGAGTCGTTCTCCCGCTCGATCGTCTCGATGAGGTTGCCGAGAAGCTCCCGGACCTCCTCGTCAGGCAGTCCTCGCCAGCACGGCAGCGGCGACAGCGTCACAGTCTCCGGCTGGGCGAAGTCCTCGAGATCGACCCGTTCGCCCCGAACGCGCGCTTTGTAGAGAGCCGTGCGGTCGTACCAGACGCCCTCCATCGGCCGGCTCTCGAGCATCGCCTGCGCACTGTGGATCCCGGGCCAGTCTCTCACCCGAGCCACGAGATTTTCCTTGACGGAGTTCTCGAGCACGTACCGAAGTCTCGAGACCTGGGCCTCGGTCTCGTCAGATACCGGGATGTGCCGGTACCGCTGGGCCCATAACGGCCCCGTCCAAGAGTGGAGATCTCCCACTTCCTTGGCGACGTTGGTCTGGACGAAGTGCATGAAGCGCACGAGCTGATCCGGCTCGTCCGGAGAGAGGAGGAGGTGGTAGTGCGTGCTCAGGACGACGATGGCGTGGATCTCCATACACTCCACCCGCTGGGCACGGCCTACGACGCCCAGGACTCTCCGGTTGAGCTCGCGGCTCGGCCGGAGTAGGGCTCGGCCCTGGATCGTCCGGCACGTGACCTCGACGAGCCCACCACGTGGCATCCAACGCAATGGTCTTCCCACACCCTGAAGGACGGAAGAAGGGGCAGTAGATCTTGCGAGTGAGGCTGGAGGGGTCGATTCCGGTGGAATGGGTGGCACGTCGAGGCAGCGCGAGGAGTTCCTGGCGCCGCTCGGTATGAGCGCGCACGCCCTGGCCATGGCCCTTCGCGTGCCGGCGCCGCGCATCAACGACATCGTACGCGAGCGCCGCGGCGTGTCGCCTGACACCGCGATGTGCCTCGCCCGCTACTTCGGCTTCGACGCCGGGAGCTGGCTGTCGCTCCAGGTCGCCTACGACCCGCGCAAAGCCGAGATTGCTTCCGCGGACAAGATCGCGCGCGAGATCGATCCGCGCGCTGCATGAGAGCCGCCTCGAGGCGTTGCGTGGCGAGCTCGCCGGCTGCCATTCCATCTGCCCGGGAAATGGTTGGCACTTCTTCTGCACTTCTGGTAGCCCACGCCGGCGGTAGGGCCGCTTGGTGTAGCCTTCGGGCGCGGCCTCGCGGCTGATCGCGGGGCGCAACGAGGGGTCACGTTGAGCGCTTCGCTGCTTCTTTGGGGAGTCCTGTTCGGCGCAGTCGGGCTCGGCTTCTTCGTCTACGGCAGGAAGGAGCAGGCCATCGTTCCGCTCGTCTGCGGGGTCGCCCTCATGGCAGTTCCGTATTTCATCTCAAACACCATTCTTCTCTTGATCGTTGGCGTCGCGCTCGTGGCTACTCCGTACTTCGTCAGGAATTGACGAATTCGGCGTCCAATCCCAGGTTTGTCACGTTGCGCGTCGAAGGCGGTCGCCTCCAGCCAGAAGAGGCTCCGAGCCCTCAACGACGATCCTGCTCCCGAACCCACCTCGCAACCTCATGGCTGAAGCGCTCCAGGTCGTCCAGGCCCGAGGAGGCGGCGCGGAAGACGAGCTCGGGGTCGGCCTGGGCGTAGACGCGGGCGACGATGTTCCGCAGGCCGGTTGCCCACTGGGGAGGTGCCAGCCGCTCGCTTACCAGGCCGGACTGCTAGCCCCTGGTATCATGGCTCCATGAGCAGAGTCCATCTTGCGGAGATCCTCGAGCTTCCCGTAGCTGAGCGTGTGAAGCTGGCGCAGGCGATCTGGGACAGCGTTTCGGAGCTGCCGGAGCCCTTCCCTCTATCCGACGCGGAGCGGGCGAAGATCGACAGCCGACTCGAGGCCTACCGCCGAGATCCGGCGGCCACCTCACCCTGGCCTGAGGTCAAGGAACGCATCCTCGGTCGGGCGTGAGACGGTACGCCGAGCTCACCCCGGAGGCCGAAGCCGACCTCGCGGAGGCCTACGACTACTACGAGGGTCAGATCTCCGGGCTTGGTCGTGACTTCGTTGCCACCTTGGAGAAGCAGCTCGAGCGGGTCGTGGAGAACCCGTCGCAATACCAGGCGATCCATCGTGGTGTCCGGCGCGCCGTCATGCGCCGCTTCCCATATGCGGTCTTCTACTTTGGTCGAGAACGGAGCCATCGTCGTCTTGGCTGTCGAGCACCAAGCCCGCGATCCGGAGCACTGGAAGGTGCGACTGTGAGACCCCAAAGCGCTGAGGAGGTGCCTGGCGCCTTGTATGCTGCCCCCGAGTGGTAGGGGCGGGGCCTGGGCGTAGACGCGGGCGACGATGTTTCGCAGGCCGGGGGCCAGCCTTCGTCCGCGATCAAGTGGCTGGCGACGTCGGTGCACGCCTGGACCGCGAGCATCAGGTTGAAGGAGACCAAGTCGAGAACGTCCCGGTCGGCGGCGAGGGTTTGGGCATCCGCCGGGCGATCGCTGTGGATCCGGTCGGCCGGCTCGGCGAGCTTCGCCGCCATCACATCGGCATCAACCATCGTCGCTTCCCGGTCGTTCGGTCGCCAGGTGAGCCAGGTACCCGTCGCGCATCCGTTCGTACCCGGGGCGGTCGAGGGAGAGCTGGAG
>CAZIIB010000437.1:0-3959 GCA_964539125.1 uncultured Thermoanaerobaculia bacterium
CGGCGCCGATCGTCCCCGCCACCGTCTCGATGGCGGCGGCGGCGGCAGCGCAGGGGGGGTTGTCGAACTTCGGCGGCAACATCTCACCGCCCAGGTCTACACCCAACAGGTTGAGGACTCTGGTGAGAGCGGACGTGCCAC
The DNA here is from genome assembly GCA_964539125.1 of uncultured Thermoanaerobaculia bacterium. GTDB lineage: Bacteria > Acidobacteriota > Thermoanaerobaculia > Multivoradales > DATKCC01 > CAVUBL01. Next base: position 142 of record CAZIIB010000437.1, read on the forward strand.
TCCTGTGAGGACCGAGGATGAGGATTGCCTGGCTCAGGGGATCACCGTTCCCAGTCTCGACTCCCGCGCACAGTACCATGGGCGTATCGGTTCCGAGGGCCGGTGGAAGCGTGGCCGAGCCGGTTCCCTGTGCTACTCTCGCCTGCCGATGTCCTGAGCCCATCGAGGCCCGGCAGGCCCATCCGCGAGCCCCGAGAGATCGATGATCCAGATCTTCCGCTACCGAGACCTCGTCCGGGCCCTCGTCGTGCGGGACCTCAAGGTCCGGTACCGTCGCTCGACCATCGGCTTCTTGTGGACGATGCTCCAGCCGTTGCTGACGATGCTGGTCCTGACCTTGGTCTTCAGCAAGGTCTTTCGTTTCAAGCTGCCACACTACCCGGTCTATGCGCTCGCCGGCATCATGTTCTGGAACTTCTTCAGCCAGAGCGTGACGACCTCCATGAACAGCCTCAAGGGCAACGCCCAGCTCTTGACCAAGATCCCGGTACCGAAGGCGGTCTTCCCCGTGGCGACGGTGATCGCCGGGGTGATCAACCTCCTCCTCGCTCTCGTGCCGCTCTTCGCGATCCTCCTGATCACCGGACATCCGATCCACTCGGCGGTGCTCTTCATCCCGGTCGCGATCCTGCTGGCGGCCCTGTTCACCTTGGGAGCGGGCCTGCTGCTCTCTCCGATGGCCGTCTTCTTCTATGACACGGTGGAGATCGTCGGCGTGTTGCTGACCCTCCTCATGTACATGACGCCGGTCTTCTACCCGATGGACATCGTGCCGGAGAAGTACCTCTGGGTCGTCCGGTTCAACCCGATCCGCTCGGTGCTGGAAGTCTTCAGGGACCCGATCTACTTCGGGAAGATCCCGCCGCTCGGCCACCTGACCGTGGCCATCGCGGTGGCGGCGGTGGCCCTCGTCGTCGGCGTGATCGCCTTCCGGCGGAGCAGCGACCGGATCCCGTTCTACGTATGAAGGACGGCGGCAGCGTCATCGAGCTGCGGGACGTGTCCCTCTGCTATCGGCTCGCCAAGCAGAAGATCCCCTCCCTCAAGGAGTATGCGATCCACTTCGTCAAGGGGGCGCTGGCCTACGAGGAGCTGTGGGCGTTGCGCGAGATCTCCCTTTCCGTGGAGGAGGGCGAGACCCTGGGGCTCGTGGGCCGGAACGGCGCCGGCAAGAGCACCCTCCTCAAGATCATCTCCGGGGTCCTCAAGCCGACGCGGGGAACGGTCCAGCGCAGAGGGTGGGTCGCGCCGATCCTGGAGCTGGGCACCGGCTTCGACTACGAGCTGACCGGCTACGAGAACATCTATCTCAACGCCCTTCTCCTGGGCCGGCAGCGGAAAGAGATCGACGAGCGTCTCGAAGCGATCATCGAATTCTCCGGCCTCGACGACTTCATCCGCAGCCCGATCCGGAACTACTCGTCGGGGATGCTCGCCCGCCTCGGCTTCTCGATTGCCACTGCCTGGCATGCGGACGTGCTGATCTTGGACGAGGTCCTGGCGGTGGGCGACGCGCGATTCCTCAAACGGTGCGAACGGAAGCTCGAGGCCTTCCGCCGGGCGGGGACGACCACCCTCATCGTCTCGCACGACCCGGAGGCGCTGAAGAAGAACTGCGAGCGGTGTCTCTGGCTCGAGAAAGGGCGGCTGCTCGACGACGGCCCGATCGCCCAGGTGCTGGAGCGATACCGGCGGTTCAGCGAGAGCGGGGAGGCGCCTCCGGGGATCTGACGCCGCGCGGCGGCGCCAGACGGAGACCGAGAAGCCGTAGCGCTCCGATGTAGATCTCCCGCGACCGCAGCTTCGACCGCCCCATCCGGCGGTCGTGGAAGACGATCGGCGTCTCCGCGATGCGGGCGCCGGCCCGGTGGGCCCGGTAAAGGAGCTCCACCAGGAAGGAGTAGCCGGTGGAGCGGATCCCGTCGAGGCCGATCCCCCGCAGGACGCTCGCCCGGTACAGGCGGTAGCCGGAGGTCACGTCGTGCGCCGGAATGCCCAGCAAGGACGCCGAGAAGCGGTTGGCGGCGCGACTGAGCAGCATGCGGCCTAGCCCCCAGTTGATCGTCCCACCGTCCGGGACATAGCGCGAGCCGATCGCCACGTCGGCGCCGAGCTCGATCTCGTCGAGCAGCGCGGGGAGATGACGGGGAGAGTGACTGAGATCGGCATCCATCGTCCCGATGAGGGCATAGCCTTGCTCGAGGCCGAATCGAAGGCCCGCGACGTAAGCCCTTCCCAGTGCGCGTGGACCCTCGCGGCGCAGGACGCGAAGCCGCGGCCAGCGCGCGGACAGCTCGAGGCACAGGTCCGCGGTCCCGTCGGGGGACGCGTCGTCCACGACCAGGAGGTCGATCTCCGGCGCGACCCGAAAGAGACGCTCGGCCAGGCAGGGCAGGTTCTCGCGCTCGTTGTAGGTCGGGGTGACGATCAAGGCCGGCGACAGGTCGGCCCTCGGCGGTGGGGTGTGCACTCGGGTGAGGGCTGCTAGGGTGAGCGATCGGCGCAGTCTACCAGGACTCAGGGCGCCGAGCCCCCGGCTATCATCGGCCTGGCTAGTGGCGCCTTGGTGCCCAGGAGAACCGCAGATCGATGCCGAGTCCGTCCACAGTCCGAACCCGCCTCAGCGTGGTGATTCCCACACATGACACGGTCGGCCTCACGCTGCAGTGCCTGGAGTCGCTTCCTTCCCGGATCGGCGAGCTCCCGGTACAGACCCTGGTCGTGGACGATGCGAGCGAGGACGGGACCGCCGAGGCCGTGGCGGAGAGGTTCCCGGAGGTCTGCGTGCTACGGCAAGCCTCGCGCGCCGGCTTCAGCGCGAGCGTCAACCGCGGGCTCACCGAGGCGGAGGGCGACCTGCTCGTCGCCTTGAACAGTGACACGGTCCTGCAGCCCGGGTCGCTGGAAGCCGTCCTCGCCCGCTTCGCGGAAAACCAGCGCCTGGGCGTGGCGGGGGCCCGCCTCTTCTATCCCGACGGGACGCCGCAGTGGAGCGGGGGTCCCGAGCCCGGTCTACTCTTCCTCTTCGGTCTTGCCAGCGGCCTCCCGGCCCTCCTCGCGCGTCTTCCAGGCTGGCGGAGGCTCCGGCCTGTGGCGGGGACCGGAGATTCGCCGAGGGTCGACTGGGTGACCGGCGCGGCGCTGGCCCTGCGCAGAGCGGTCTGGCAGGAGGTGGGTCCCTTCGAGACCTCGTATCGCTTCTACGGTCAAGACCTGGATCTCTGCCTGCGAGCGCGCTCGGCCGGTTGGGAGGTGGAAGTCATCCCCGGTTTCCGGGTGATCCACCACCACGGAGCGACGATCGGACGAGGACCCCGGGCGGTGGCGCGCCAGGACCCCCTCCTTCTCTGGACCGACCTGATCCGCTGGGCCGCGCGCCACCGGGGCGATGCGTGGGCAAAGCGAGCGGTCCTGGCGCTCCGGCTCGGCGGGCGGCTCCGCCTCCTCGGGCGGCGGCTCCGCGAGCTCGCCCTGCCCCCCCGCTCCCGGGCCGTCTGGCGGCGTGATTCCCTCGCCTATCGGCGGGCGCTGGCGGCCCTCTCCCGGGCAACGGCCGCGCAGGACCAGCGGTAAGCCTCCAGTACTCTGCCGGCCGCTTCTGCGGGTTCGAAGCGCCGCGCGAGGAGGCTCCGGCCGGCGGCAGCGAGCGCCGGGGCCCGGCCAGCGTTCGAGGCCAGGGCCCCGATCGCCCGGACGAGCTCTCCTGCGTCGGAGGCCAGCAGCAGCTCCCGGCCGTCTTCGGCCTCGAGACCGGCGGCGGCCTCCGGGGTGGCCACCACCGGAACTCCTCGGGCCCACGCCTCGAGGATCTTCATGCG
>CAZIIB010000438.1:0-3954 GCA_964539125.1 uncultured Thermoanaerobaculia bacterium
GGCACGGCGGTTCCCGAGCTGATCGCCGGCGACATCGGCGGCGTGGCCAAGCTCAAGAGCACGGCGAGCGGCGACACGCTGGCGGCCAAGGAGCGCCCCCTCTCTCTGGCGTGGATCGATGTTCCGGACCCCGCCATGGCCTTCGCCGTCGAACCCAAGTCGAAGGCCGACGAGGAGAAGATCGGCGAAGCGCTCCAGCGCCTGATGGACGAGGACCTGACCCTCAAGGTGAGCCGCGATCCGGACACTCACGAGTATCTGCTCTCGGGCACGGGCCAGCTCCACATCGAGATCGCCGTCGCCAAGCTCAAAGACCGGTACAAGGTGGACGTGGTCCTCCACCCGCCGAAGGTGCCGTACCGGGAGACCGTCCTCAAGGCCGCCGACGGCCACGGCCGCCACAAGAAGCAGACCGGGGGCCGCGGCCAGTTCGCCGACTGCCGGATCAAGCTCGAGCCCCTGCCGCGGGGCAGTGACTTCGAGTTCCTGGACGAGATCTTCGGAGGCTCGATCCCCCAGACCTACCGGCCGGCGGTCGAGAAGGGAATCCAGGAGGCGCGCCGCCGCGGGTACTTGGCCGGCTACCCGGTGGTGGACTTCCGAGTGCGCCTGCTCGACGGCCAGTACCACGACGTGGACTCCTCCGAGATGGCGTTCAAGATCGCCGGGTCGCTGGCCTTCAAGGACGCCATGGCGAACGCCGCCGCGACCCTTCTCGAGCCGGTCATGAAGGTGGAGATCACGACCCCCGAGGACGTGATGGGCGACATCATGAGCGACCTCTCACAGCGCCGGGGCCGGCCGCAGGGAATGGACGCCAACGACGGCATGCAGGTGATCAACGCCAACGTGCCCATGGCCGAGATGCTCGACTACGCGCCCTCGTTGCGCTCCATGACCCAGGGCCGGGCGAGCTTCCACATGGAGTTCTCGCACTACGAAGAGGTGCCTCGCCAGCTCCAGGAGAAGATCATCTCCGAGGCCAAGAGGGAGAAAGAAGAGGAGGGCTGACCCCCCGCGTGTCCTCCACCATCGCCCTCGGCCTGATCTGGTACCTGGCCTTCCTCTTCTCCACCACGCTGCACGAGGCGGCCCACGCCTGGGCCGCCCTTCGCATGGGCGACCCGACCGCCTACCACGGCGGCCAGGTGAGCCTGAACCCGCTGCCCCACGTCCGGCGGGAGCCGTTCGGCATGGTGATCGCGCCGATCCTGGTGTTCGCCCTCTCGGGCTGGATGGTCGGCTGGGCGAGCGCGCCCTACGACCCGATGTGGGCCGACCGGCACCCGCGGCGCTCCGGCCTCATGGCGCTGGCCGGCCCCGGGGCCAATCTGCTCCTGGTCGTCGCCTCGGGATTGGCGATCCGTCTCGGCGTGGCGGCGGGTGCCTTCGCTCCGCGGCCCGGGACGACCATCGAGTCGATCGTCCGGACGTCGGCGGGCGACGCCTCGCCGCTGACCACCTTCGTCTCCGTCCTCTTCGCCCTCAACCTGATCCTGCTCACCTTCAATCTCCTGCCGCTCCCTCCCCTGGACGGCAGCGGCGCCTTGCCCCTGGTGATGAGCGACCGCCTCGCGATGCGCTACCGCCACGCCCTGCGCCACCCGGCGATCGCCCTGGCCGGGATCCTGCTGGCCTGGCGCTTCTTCGGATACCTGTTCCAGCCGATCCTCACCGCCGCCGTGGTCCTCCTGTTCCCGGGAGCGGGAGGTGGGTGAGGCCGGCCCCGCCGACTCCGGTACCCCCGGGGCCGCCGAACGCCGCGCCCGGCGGCTGACCCTGACCGCCGTCCTCCTGGTCTGGCTCGCCGTCTCCCTGCCCCTGGCGCTCGGCTGGACGACGCTCTACAGCCGGGACGTCTTCACCACTCACCTGCCTTGGAAGGCGTTCGGCGCCAGCCAGCTCGCCCACGGCTCGGTGCCGGCGCTCAACCCGACCTTCGGGCTCGGCTATCTCTACCGCGGTGACCCCAACGCGCTCTCCCTCTATCCCGACAACCTCCTCTACCTGCTCCTGCCCTTCTGGAGCGCCTTCAACCTCCACTACGTCCTGCACTGGCTCCTCGCCCTCTTCACCATGCGGGCACTGGCCCGCGAGCTGGGCCAGGGGGAGAGCGCGGCGCTCCTCGCCGGCCTCGCCTACGCCGGCGCGGGCTGGATGCTCGCCTACCTGACCCTCTACAACCTGATCGTCGTCGCCGCCTGGTGGCCCCTGGTGCTCCTGGGAGTCGCCCGCGGCGGACGCCGAGGCCTGGCGCTGGGCGGGCTGGCCTGCGGTCTGGCCCTGCTCGGGGGCGAGCCGGTCACCACCGCCATCGGCATCCTTCCCCTGGTCTGGGTGGCGATCGAGCGGGCCGGCTGGCGCCGAGGCCTGGGTCGCGCAGTTGCGATCGGAGGCCTCGGGCTGCTGGTGGCCCTGCCGCAGGTTGTGGCCACGGCCCGCGTCGTCGGCTTCAGCCGCCGGGCGGTCTTCGGCGTGCGCTCGACGAGCCAGTTCGCCCTCGACCCGGCACGCCTCGCCGAGCTCCTGATTCCCTTGCCGTTCGGCATTCCGGACCGGCTGGGCCTGGGCGGCTTCTGGGCCGGGCGGATCGGCGCCAATGCGCCGTTCTCCTTCACCCTCTACTTCGGAGCGGTGGCCCTGGGCCTGGCTCTTCTCGCAAGCCGCCGGCGCCCGCGCTGGGCGTTTCTGGCGGTCCTGGGGTTGGCCACCGCGTGGCTGGGCGGGGTGCTGGGCAACGCCTTGACGGCCCTCTCGGGCGGTTTGTTCCGGTACCCGGAGAAGTTTCTGTTCTGGTTCGTGCTCGCCGCCCCCCTGCTCGCGGGCTGGGGCCTCGAGGCGTGCCGCGAGCGCCCAAGGAGCGCCCGGCGGACTCTGCTCCTCACGGCGGCCGTGGCGAGTTTCCTCGTACCGCTGGTCTGGCATTTCGGCGAGCCGCTGGTGGCCTGGCTCGCACCCGGCCTCCCCCCCGATGCCGTGACGACCGTTGCCCTGTGGCAGGTGCCCCGCTGGGTCAGCGCCCTGGCGGCCTCGGCGGTGTTCCTGGGCGTGGCGGCGGTCGCCTGCCGCTGGCAAGGCGGCGTCCTGCTGATCCTGTTGGAGCTCGTCGCCCTGCTCCCGCTCCATTCCCTGGTCCCGAGCGAGGCGACGGCCCCCTTCCGGCAGACACCTCCCTTCGCCCGCCGCCTGCCGGCAGGCGCCGCCGTGGTCTCTTCCACCTACGACTCCGAAATCGGGACGCCTCGGCCCATGTACCGATTGGATCGTCCCGACCGGGACGTGATGCGGAGGATCGGCCACCTGGACCTCGACTACCCCACCGGCGTCCTGGAGGGCCTCACCTACCCGCTGGTCCCGGATCTCGAGGGGATGGCGAGCCCGCTCTCGGCCATCGTGGGCAAGCGCCTGCCCGAGCTACCGTGGTCCGGCAAGCTGAACTGGCTCCGGACCCTGGGCGTGGACGCCATCACCTTGACCGTGCCACCGCCGTTGCCGGGCCTGGACCCCGTGGACCGTGCCGTTCGTTTCGGGGTGCCGACCTATCTCTACCGCGTCGTCTCACCGGCCCCCGAGACCTGGTGGCCCCGCCGTGTCGAGCGGGTCGAGCGGCCGTCGGAGGCCCTGGCGCGGGTCGGCAGCTCACCCGACCCCGTCGCGGAGGTCGTGACGCCCGCCGCGGTCGAGCAGTCGCCGCAGGGGCGGAGCCGCCTGGTCTCGAAGAGCCCGGACCGGATCGAGGTCGAGGTGGAAAGCGCCTCCGGGGGGCTGGCCGTGGTGCGGCACTCGTACCTGCCGATCCTCCGAGCCTGGAGCGACGGAGCCGAGCTCCCCACGGTGCCGGTGAACCTCATGCTCACCGGCGTCGTTGTGCCGGCGTGGCGGCACCGGGTGGTGCTCCGAGTGAGCGAGTGGCCGGTGCTGGTGGCCGGCGGTGTCGCCCTCCCCGCGGCCCTG
>CAZIIB010000439.1:0-3951 GCA_964539125.1 uncultured Thermoanaerobaculia bacterium
GGAACGACGTGCCCACCGGCTCGATGAAGCCGACGATCCTCGAGGGCGACCGGGTGTTCGTGAACAAGATCGCCTACGACCTGAAGGTCCCGTTCACCACCTGGCGCCTCGCCGAGTGGGCCAACCCGCACCGAGGTGACATCGTGGTCCTGCTTTCGCCCGAGGACGGGCGGCGGCTGATCAAACGGGTGATCGGGCTGCCGGGAGATCTCCTGACCCTCCGGGACAACCGCCTGTTCGTCAACGGCGAGCCGGCCCAGTACGAGGCGATCGACCCGGCGATCGCGGCGCGTCTGCGGCCGAACCAGCCGCTGCGCCGCTATCTCGCCTGGGAAGAGCTGGACGGCGAGAAGCACCCGGTGATGGTGACGCCGGCCCTCCGCTCGCCGCTCGAGAACTTCGGACCGATCGCGGTGCCGAAGGGCGAGTACTTCATGATGGGGGACAACCGGGACGAGAGCCGGGACTCGCGGGTGATCGGGTTCGTGCCGCGGGACCTGATCCTCGGGCAGGCTCTCGGGGTGGCGTTCTCCGTAGATCACCACAAGTCAGGCCTGCACTTCCGCCCCCACCGGTTCTTCGAGGCCCTCGAGTACTAAGACGGGCTGAGCCCCGAACCGGCGCTCTCCGCCCCGGGGTCGGACTCCGCCGTTCTCCCCTCCTCTCCCCACCCACCGGCGCCCGAAGTCCGACCTCGGAGGGTCGGGGGCTCCCGCGCGGCGGCGTCATGAACCGCGGCCCGCCCCGACCCGTCCTTACTTCGCCCGCGCCTTCAACAGAATGTCCACCCGCCGGTTCTGCCGCCTCCCGGCTTCCGTCTCGTTCGATGCCGCCGGCAGGCTCTCGCCGTAGCCCACGGCCGTCATCCGCCCCGGATCCACGCCGCGCCCGATCAGGTAGTTCTTCACCGCCGTCGCCCGGCGCTCCGAGAGCTTCTGGTTGTGGGTCTCCGTGCCCGTGGAGTCGGTGTGCCCCTGCACCACCACCGCGGTCTTCGGGTAGTCGTGGAGCACCCCGGCCACCTGCTCGAGGGTGCCCTGGGCGTCCGGCGTCAGGTTCGCCGAGTCGACGGCGAACAAGACATCGGAGTTGAAGTGGATCAGGATCACGTCTTCGCTCACCCGTTCCACCGTGGTCCCCGGGATGCGGGTGAGCTTCTCCTCCTGGGCGTCCATGTAGGCTCCCACCCCGGCGCCGACCACCGCACCGATGGCGGCGCCCGCCAGGATCTCGTCGGCCTGGCGCTCCCCCTTGAGGATCGCCGCGGCGGCGCCGGCGGCCGCCCCGATCCCGGCGCCCTTGGCCGTCTTCTCGTGGCGAGTGTTGTAGGGCTGACGCTGAGGCAGGGAGCTGCAGGAGCCGATGAGGGCTCCCGCCAGAGTCAAGGTGAGCAACCGGGCCAGGGGCCGGCCCGGGATCAAGCGTCGGGCCGCGGCCGCGGCGGCCCGGGCAGGTCGCTTGTGCGATCGGCTGCGGAGAGGGGTCTGGGTCGTCATGGTCGAGGTCTCATCTGTCGGTTGAGCTGCAAGGCGCTCGGCCGCGCACCGGCCGGCTGCGCCCCCAAGAGAAGCAATCTCTTTGCCACGACGGGTCTCGAGTAACGCCCTTCCGGGGGTTCAAGGCGACTCGAAACTGTGGTAGAACCGCCTCATGATCGCCACCGACGAGCTCAAGACCAGCGCCGACTACATCGCTCTCGAGGACCGCTACGGGGCCCACAACTACCACCCCCTGGACGTGGTGATCACCCGCGCCGAAGGGTGTTGGGTCTGGGACGTCGACGGCCGCAAGTACCTGGATTTCCTCGCCGCCTACTCGGCGGTCAACCAGGGCCACTGCCACCCGAAGATCGTCCAGGCCCTGGTCGAGCAGTCGGGCCGGGTGGCCCTGACCTCCCGCGCCTTCCGCAACGACCGTCTGGGGGAGTTCTACCGCGCGATCTGCGAGCTCACCGATTTCCCCAAGGTGCTGCCCATGAACACCGGCGCCGAGGCGGTGGAGACGGCGATCAAGGCCGCGCGCAAGTGGGCCTACACGGTCAAGGGCGTGCCCGCGGACCAGGCCGAGATCCTGGTCTTCCGGAACAACTTCCACGGCCGCACGACCACCATCGTCGGCTTCTCGACCGAAGAGCAGACCTCGAGCGGCTTCGGCCCCTTCACCCCGGGCTTCACGATCCTCCCCTACGGCGACGCCGAGGCCGTGGCTGCGGCGATGAACGAGCGGGTGTGCGCGGTCCTGGTGGAGCCGATCCAGGGCGAGGGCGGCATCATCATCCCGCCGGACGGTTACCTGCGGCGCCTGCGCGAGATCACCTCCCAGCACAACGCTCTCTTGATGCTCGACGAGATCCAGTCCGGCCTGGGGCGTACCGGCAAGATGTTCGCCTACGAGCACGAGGAGGGGGCCCGGCCGGACGTGCTGATCGTCGGCAAGGCGCTCTCGGGCGGCCTCTACCCGGTTTCGGCGATCCTCGCCACCGAGGAGGTCATGGGGGTCTTCCACCCCGGCGACCACGGCTCGACCTACGGCGGCAACCCGGTGGCCGCCGCCGTCGGCACGGCCGCCCTGCGGGTGCTCGTCGAGGAGAAGCTGGCCGACCGCTCGGCGGAGCTCGGCGCCTACTTCATCGAGGAGCTCCGCCGGATCGATTCACCCCACATCAAGGAGGTGCGGGGGCGGGGGCTGTGGATCGGGATCGAGCTCCATCCGGAGGCGGGCGGCGCCCGGCGTTTCTGCGAGGCGCTCCAGGCCGAAGGGATGCTCTGCAAGGAGACCCACAAGCACGTCATCCGGATGGCGCCGCCGCTGGTGATCGAAAAGCACGAGATCGACTGGGCCCTCGAGCGGATCGAGAAGGTCCTGACCGCTGCCTGAGCCGCCTTCCGGCCGCGTCCGGTTGAAACCTTCTCCGCCCGCCCTCGTCGTATCCAATGGAGGCGACGCAATGCTCGGATTCCTGCTCTGGTGCCTGCTCCTGATCGTCTGTTGGCCGGTGGCGATCCTCGCCCTGATCCTCTACCCCATCATCTGGCTCCTCATGCTCCCCTTCCGGCTGGTGGGGATCACCGTCGACGGCCTGTTCGCGTTCATCAAGGCGCTGTTCCTCCTGCCGTCGCGCGCCCTCGGCGCGCGCTGACTCCACCTTAAATCTCCCAGACGACCCCGCGGGGCGGGGCCGCCATCGTTTGTTGGTGAGATCAGCTGGCGCGTTAGCGCCTGCTGAATCCGAGTCCCGTTAGACCGAGGCCTAAGAGAGTGAGTGTGGCGGGTTCGGAGACGTTGGTGAGGCTTTTGTCATCGTAATATGCAGTTCCGCCGTCGGAGTAGAGGTCGAGATTCGCGATCTCGAGAGGGCCGCCCGACACGTTGAAAACACCACCGGAAACGCGCATGTTGTCGTAATATGTGGATATTGAGTTGCTATCCGTCCAACTTGTGCTGACGGGGTACAGGGACTGACAATGACCTATTTGGAGAGGCGCTCGGATCTTCAAGAAGCTAAACATGGAATAGCTTACATGCGCTACATGACTAGGGGGCAAGTTCGTATCCCCATAGTCCATATAGAGTGGGCATCGGAATGGGAAACGGCTCTGTCCTTTCCTTAATGGCAAATTCACTCGAACGGCAATCACGCATCAAGGGCTTGTCATAATGAGCTCCGCGCGGACCGATAATGCTGGCCACCTGAGGTGAGACACCATTTTCGCCACGCCGTGTCACCAAACCGAGTTCGCCATTCAATAGGCGGACATACACGCCAGGAGGATAAATACCTACCTCCTTGATAAAGGCGAGGACACAATTTTCGTCTAAGTGCTCCTTTGATATAAAGAGCTTGCGCAAAGAATCGGTGGGCGGCAGCCCTCGACGTTGGTCTCGGTCTGAAATCAGCGCATGATAGCGGTCCGCCACGCTGACGATTTTTGCGCCTTCTTTGATGGCCGT
>CAZIIB010000440.1:0-3947 GCA_964539125.1 uncultured Thermoanaerobaculia bacterium
AGCTCGCCCTCGGGCTCTCCGGCGAGGAGATCACCGGCTGCTTCTCCCAGTCGGGCTTCCACATGACCTACGACGATTTCCGCCGCTGCGTCAACGACAAGTCGACCGGCGCCGTGCGGGTGTCGGTCGGGCTCGCCTCGAACTTCGCCGACGTCCACGCCTTCCTCGAGTTCGCCCGCGGGCTGCTCGACTAGAGCCCGCCCCGGCGGGTGGCGTCGTGAAGCCCCACAAGGTCTACTGTTGAGAAGTTGGGAACCGCTTTCCGCTGCGGAGGGCTGTTCCCGGTTGCGAGGTGAGCGTGGCGATGAGCGGGCTACGGGTACGAGACCTCATGTCGGAGCAGGTCCTCACGGTCCTGCCCAACGACCGGTTGGTGACGGTGCGCGACCTGATGGAGCGCCACGCGATCCGCCACGTGCCGGTCACCGACCCCGAGCGCCACCTCCTCGGCCTGGTCACCCACCGCGACCTCCTCCGCTACGCCCTGGTCGAACAGGCAGACGTGCCGGCCACCGTGGCCGACGAGGTGCTCGAACGAATCGAGGTGTCCGAGGTCATGACCCCCGACCCGGTCACCGTCGCGCCCGACACCGAGCTCCACCGGGCGGCCTCGCTCATGATGCGCAAGAAGTTCGGCTGCCTGCCGGTGGTCGCCAAGGGCCGCCTGGTGGGCATCCTCACCGAGGCGGACTTCGTGCGCATGGCCTGCGCCGTGAACTGAGGAGCCGGCGCTCCACCGGCCGCGGGCGATTCGGCGGCTCCCCCGGAGGTACGCATCTTGCGTTCTTCCCGGGGTGAGCGATGATGCTCCGATTCCACCAGAGAGGCAGATCATGAATCCAAGGACGACACGGCTCGTGGCCGGCGTCGCCTTGACCGGCCTCGCCCTGCTCTTCGGGCGAGTCGCACCGGCCCGGGCGGCCCGGCAAGATCCGTCCCAGCAGCAACAGCCCGAGGCCCGCTTCGGCGGCAAGGTGGAGGTCAGCGAGGTCCAGATCGACGCCGTGTCACCGACCCGCGAGGCAACGTGGTGCTCGGCCTCGGCCCCAAGGACTTCGCGGTCGAGGAGAACGGCCAACCGGTCGACGTCCAGGACGTGACCTTCTACAGCAACCGCCGGTTCCTGGAGTCCGCTGAGCGCGCCAAGGCCCTGGGCATCGACCCGAGCGAGGTCCCCAGCGACCGCTACTTCATCCTCTTCTTCCACGACCAGCGCGACCTCCTGCCGCGGCTCACGGCCCAGCTCCTCGACGCCGGCCGGCGGGCCAAGCAGTGGGTGAGCTCCGAGCTCACCGCGGGGGATCACGTGGCGGTGGCGGGCTACGACTACAAGCTCAAGCTCTACCAGGACTTCACCACCGACCGGGGGAGGATCCTCGACGCCATCGACCAGGCGGTCCGAGGTGGCGTCGAGCCCAAGGTCTGGCCCTCGCGCCAGGAGGCGACGAGCGGCCCGTCGCTCCTCGCCCACCTGCCCTCGCCGGACCAGATCCGCAAGATGAGCCCGCGCATCTACGGCGCCCTCGAGCTCCTGGCCCGGGCCTCGGCGCCGATCCCCGGCCGCAAGAACCTGGTTCTCTTCTCGATCGGGTTCGGCCACGTGTCGAACCTCGGCTTCTATGTTCCCGACTCGCGGTACTACTCGCCCATGGTCCACGCCCTCAACGACGCCAACGTGGCCGTCTACGGCATCGACATGATCCCTTCCAGCCCCGACGGCGGCCTGCTCGACAACACCCTGGGCAACGCCCTGAGCAGCCTGGCGGCGGACACCGGCGGACGCTACTTCTACAACTTCGTCAACTTCCTCACGCCCCTCGAGCAGGTGGCCGACGACAACAGCGGCTACTACCTGATCAGCTACCGGAGCACCCACCCGGCCGGCACCTCCGGGTACCAGAAGGTCGAGGTGCAGACCAAGAACCCGGACTTCCAGGTGCGCGCCCGGGAGGGGTACGAGTACTGGGAAGTGAAGGAGCGGTAGGATCCGCGACGTGACGAGGACCGTCGAGGTTCCCGAGTACGAGGTCGCCGAGCGCGTCGAGGTCGACCCGGCCTCGACGGCGCTCGTGGTGGTCGACATGCAGCGCGACTTCGTCGAGCCCGACGGCGCGTTGCCGGTCCCGGGCGCCCGCGAGACGGTGCCCCGGATCCGGCGGCTCCTCGACTGGGCGCGCGCTCGGGGCCTGGTGGTCGTCTATACCCAGGACACCCACGACCCCGGCGACCCCGAGTGGGAGATCTGGGGCCGCCACGTCGAGCGCGGCACCGCCGGCTGGCGGATCGTCGACGAGCTGGCGCCGAACGACGGTGAGCTGGTCCTCGAGAAAGTCCGCTACGACGGCTTCTACGGCACCCCGCTCGACTCCGAGCTCCGCCGTCGGGGCGTCGACACTCTCGTCATCTGCGGCACGGTCGCCAACATCTGCGTGCACTACACGGCGGCGAGCGCCGGGCTGCGCTGGTACCGGGTGATCCACCCCATCGACGCCCTCTCGGCCCTCACCGAGTTCGACATGGAGTCGGCCCTGCGCCAGGCGAGCTTCCTCTTCCAGGCCGAGCTGACCACGGTCGAGGGGCTGGTGGGGGCGAGCTGAAACGTCGCGGCTCCGCCTCGTGCGCGCTGGCCGAAGCCGCTCTGGACCCGTCGAGCCCGCGGAGCTCCCGTTCAGAAGCTCGGCGGCTCGATGTCCGAGACCTCGCCGTCCTGGAGCTTGACGGTCCCCTTGAGGAAACCTGCACCGGGCACCTCCTCGAGCGGTTCTTGATCGGAGGCAGAGCCGACCGCGAAGGATTCCGGGGAGAGGTGCCACCCGGAAGAGGTGCCAGAATCCACTTCGCGTGACACTCTCTCCTCGGCTCTCGCTACGAGGAGCACGGTTCCGCCTCACGTCGTCTCATGTGTGGCAAGACCGTAGCGCTGGACACCGCCCGGTACTCCTCGAGACTCAGTAAGGGCAGCGCGGAGACTGCAAGAGGGAAGGCTTCTCCCGAAACGCCTGGCGCCTCAGAAGGACCGCGAGTGGAGGTTCTCGGCTACCATGGCGCCCGTGCTCGGGCACCACTGGCTGATCTACGTCGCCCTCTTCGCCGCCGGCGCCGTCGCCGGCGCCCTCAACGTGATCGCCGGCGGGGGGTCGTTCCTCACCCTGCCAGTACTCATCTTCGCCGGCCTGCCGCCGACCGTGGCCAACGCCACAAACCGGGTCGGCATCCTGTTCCAGAACGTGGGCGCCGTCTGGAGCTTCCACCGGCACCGGGTGCTCGCATGGAAGTGGGCGCTGGTGGCCACGGTGCCTGCCCTCTTCGGCGCCGCCCTGGGAACCTGGGCGGCTCTCGAAGTGAGCGACCAGGCCTTCCGCACCATTCTCGCGATTCTGATGGTGGTGATCAGCCTGTGGAGCCTCTTCGACCGCTCGAGCCGCAAGCTCGAGGAGGGCGCGACGCCGCCCAAGCCCTCGGGTGGCAAGGCCGCGGTCCTGGCCGCAGGCTTCTTCGCGGTCGGGGTCTACGGCGGCTTCGTCCAGGCCGGGGTCGGGTTCCTGATCCTGGCGGTCCTCTCCTTCGCCGGCTTCGACCTGGTGCGGGGAAACGCCATCAAGGTGCTGACGGCGCTCCTGTTCACCATCCTGGCCCTCGCCATCTTCGCCTGGGAGGGGAAGGTCGACTGGGTCCCGGGTCTCGTCCTGGGGGCCGGCAACCTCACCGGCGGCCTCGTCGGGGTCCACCTGACGGTCCTCAAGGGCCACCGGTGGGTGAAGGGGGTGGTGACGGTGATGGTGATCGTCTTCGCGGTCCTGCTCCTCTTCGAGAGGTAGCTCCGGAGTCCGGTTCGCGCAGCCCCAGCCGCCGACCCCGGTGTTTCCCCCACTCCCCCCCCCCGCGCGCGGGAGGGGCAGCCGGGGGGGGCGGGTCCGGCAGGGCCGGGCGCCCGGCGGGGGGGCGCG
>CAZIIB010000441.1:0-3944 GCA_964539125.1 uncultured Thermoanaerobaculia bacterium
CGTTCGGTCCGACCAGGACATGGAAGGGCTCCAGGGGCTGGGAGATGTATCGCAGACAGCGGAAGTTGCGGGCCTCGATGAGCGTGATCATCGCCGGGGAGGATAGCAGCATTCGCTCGCCGGGCGCCAGAGGATGGCTCGTCCTCGTCCCGGAACCGGCCTCACCCCGTGTTCTGCAGGCCGCGGGCGATGCCCTGGACCGTGGTGCGGAGCGCGCGGAGCAGGTCGTCGTCCGGGCGGCCGGCGGCGCGCCAGCGGCGGAGCAGGTCCACCTGCAGCAGGCTCATCGGGTCCACGTAGGGGTTGCGGAGGGGGATCGCGCGGCGGAGGAGCTCCTCGCGGCCCAGCAGCTCCCGGTCGCCCGAGAGCGGCGGCACGAGCGCGAGCGTCCGCTCGTACTCCTCGCGGATCGGGGGGAAGAGCCGGGCGCCGACCTCGCCGGCCAGCCCGGCGTAGCTGTCATGTTGAGCCAGACCTTGCCGACGAATTGCGCAAGTCCGGCCCGGGCGGCGGACGCTCGGTTTCGTTGGTACGTGACCCTGGCCAGAGGGTATCGGCGACGGTGCCCTCGGGGCAAGGGGTTTCTCTCTCCGCGGCGGCCACGTAGTCCTCGAAGACCTTCCGCACCAGCTCGAGGATGGCCGGCTCCGGTGGCTCCTTGACGAAGATCTTCCATCCGCACTCCGCGCGGGTCCGCAGGCTTCCCGGGGATTCCCGGGCGATGGTCTCGAGGGCTTCGCGGAGCTGACGGGTCCCGTGGCCGACGCCCCGCATGGCGAGGCGAGCCCGGCCGGGAGTCCGCTGGGTGGCGATGGTGGAGAGCCCCTCGGCGATCTTGTGCTCGGGGTGGTTGGCCAGGGCCTCCTCGTGGGCCTTCTGCTGGCGGCGGGCCCTTTCCTCGGCGTCCTTCGCTTCCTTGGCCCGGCGCTGGAGCTCTCGTTGCCGCTCCCGGAGGGGTTGCCGCTCCTGCACCACGTTTTCCAGGATCCCGGCGAAGTAGAGGGCGTGGTGCCGGACCTCCACCTTCAGGAGCTGCCGCCGGTAGCGACGTTCCGCTTCCTCGAGGTCTTCGACCCGGGAGTCCTTCAAGGTGTTCACGAAGGTCTGTCGGGCTCCTTCGAACTGGTAGCGATCGAAGAGGTGGCCGAGGAAGAGCCGGGCCGAGCGCCGTTCGGCCACGGCCTTCTCCCGTTGTTCCCGGGCGATGCGCTCGAGCACCTCGGGGTCGTCGGACCGGTTCGTCTGGGGCACCCGGGCGGCGATGACGTAGACGTTGAGGAAGGTGCCGAGGAGGAGCTTCCCGAGGGCCTTGGCCAAGTCGGGGTGCGCGAGCGCGGGCAGGAGCCCGGCGATCTTGTTGGTCAGGGCGAGGAGCGGAGCCAGGCAGCTCTTCACGGTCAGGAAGGAGCGCTCCAGGGTTGGCTTCTCGGTCGGCGTCCCCTCCTTCTGGGGCTCGTGGAAAAGATCGAGTTCGTCGCAGGCGGCCTGGGTCTCCTTCGCCATGTAGGGCGTGCCCTGGTCGCAAAGGAACTGGAGCCCCGGGTCCTTGGCGAGGATCTCGGTGAGGAGCTTGACGATGACCTCGTGGTTCTCCTCCGTCTCCACCGCGAAGCCCTCCCAGAGCTCCTGGTGGCGACGACCGGGATCTTGGAGGGCCACCACCTTCAGGGGGACGCCGAGGATCTCGACGTTCGTGGTGTCGCCCATGGCCTGCAGGCCGGGCAGGGTGTGTTCGAGGTCGAACCGGCCCACGTTCCGATCCCGGGGCGGCGGCGGCGGATCCTCGACCTCTTCCTCTTTGGGGGCCGCGACCCCGCGGGCCGCCCAGTAGCGCATCGACCGCTCGCTGATCCCGAGGGCCGCGGCGAACTCGGAGCAGTGGATCCCCTGTTCCGCGGCGAGCCGTTGCCGGGCCGCCACCAGGAAGTCCTGCGCCCGTCGCTTCTTCGCCCCGTTCAGCCGGATCACTTCCCGCGCCACCTCGAGCAGGGCCTCGGTCCGGAGGATCCGGCGCTCCCGCTTCGACCTTCGGCGCTTCTTCTTCCGGCCCCGCCGGGAGGCCGCGGCGACGAGATCCTCCATCTTCCCGCAGACCCTGTGCCAGAGCCGGGAGACCCGGTCCGCGCGGATCCCCTCCGTCCCGGCGAGGGCGGAGACGGGCCGGGCCAGCCAGGAGGGATCGTAGGCACTCGCGACCGCGGCGCAGACGAGCGCCAGGAGGGGAGTTGGGCGAAGGGGCCGGTTGGAGGAAGATGGAAGCGGCATCGGTGGTGGGTCTCCGCGGTTTGTGCGAAACCTCACGGTACCCGCGCCGATGCCGCTTCTCTAACCCGGTCGGGTTACGACTCGATCTCCCCCAGGACGACCCGGTGGCCGAGGAAGGTGAGCACCATCCTCGAGCCCTCGCGCACGAGGCGCAGGACCTCCGCCGGTCCGTCGGGGAGGACCTCCTCGGTGACGAAGGGATCACCGTGGCCGGCGGCGACCGCGGCCCCGTGGCGTTGGCGGCTGGCGGCCTGCATCTTCTCGAGCACCTCCCGGCCCCGGCCGAAGTAGCGGTCGGCGGGGGTGAGGCCGCCGATGCCCAGGTGGGCCCGGCGGTGGTTGTAGCGGTGCAGGAACTCGCCGAGCGCCGCTCGCGCCTCCGCGACGGAGCCGAACTGGGTGACCCGCCAGAGCTCGCGCTTCACCGTGGCCACCAGGGACTCGATCTTGCCCCGGCCCCGGGGCCGGTAGGCAGGCGAGACGTGGTGGTCGATGAGGTGCTCCTCGAGGTAGACGCCCAGGGAGGAGGTCTTCCCCCAGGCCAGGAACGGCCCGCCGCGGTCGGTGTAGATCGCCTCGGGCTTCCCGTAGCGGTGGATGGCCGCGTCCAGGGTCTCGACCACGTCCTCGCTGGTGGGGTTCTCGAGGAGGGCGTGGCCCACGCAGAACCGGCTCCGGTCGTCCTCGACGAGCAGGGCGGCCCGGCGCTCGCAGCCGATCCGGAGCTCGGCGAAGTCCATCTGCCAGAGCGCGTTGGGCCAGGGGGCCTCGAAGGGCTCGGCCTCCGCCTCGTCCTTGGGGCGGGAACCCCGGTGCACGAGCTCGTACCCGTTTTGCTTCAGCACGCGGCCGATGGCCCGGATGGAGAGCCGCCAGCCCTTGAAGCGCTTGAGCTGGGCCCGGAGCTGCGCCGGGCCCATCGAGGGGTGCTTCCGCTTCCACTCCAGGACGGCCGCCTCTTCCGCCTCCGAGAGCCCCGAGCCCGGGTCCAGCGGCCGGCGCTGGGGCATCGAAGGGGGCTCGGGGACCGCCTCGCCCGGGGCGGTCGACTCGGGGAGCGGCGCCTTCGGCATGGTGCCGCTCTCCTCGGCCTGCTGCACCCACTGGCGCAGGGCCTCGGTCGTGCCGCCGATCCGCCGGGCCACCTCGACCTTCTTGATCCCCGACGCGACGAGCAGGAGCGCGTGCTCCTTCACCTCCGGGGGGAACGGTCCGCCGGGACGACGGGAGAACTCGGGACAGGCGGGAAGCCCGTCATCCGGAAGAGAGGATGGGCACACTGCGACCTTCGACATGAACGCCTCCTCGGCCGGCCGCGGCCGGCCCGGTTGGGCGTCCACCCCTCAGGCGGCTTGCGCTTTTTCGACTCCGAAAAGCGGCAAGAACTCTGGGGTCACTCCACCTACTCCGTCTTCGACTTCTTCGATCTCCCCAAGGTGCTGGTGGTCGAGGCGTTGGCCAAGATGAGGAAGCACAAGTTCTAGGACGTGCTTTGCGGGGACGGCCCTGCCCGACAAGACGTGCGCTACCTGAGGTCGATTTCGACGGTCTTCCCGGTGGATGTCTGCGCCCGTCCGGTGACATCCCCTCCATCGGAGTCGGCCACGGCCCGCACCTCCCACTCTCCCTCGGGGAGCCCCTCGATGGCGAAGGTCCCGTCGTCCTCGGCAAGCCCCTGA
>CAZIIB010000442.1:0-3935 GCA_964539125.1 uncultured Thermoanaerobaculia bacterium
CGCCGAAGATCTTCTCGTAGAGGTAGTGGGTGTAGAGGGGGAAGAGCTCCCGGCCGCCGGCGTAGAAGCGCAGCGACATCTCCTGGTAGAGCTCGAAGGTGCGCTCCCGGGAGAGGAGGATCCCCGAGAGGGTCAGGGTGTCGAGGCGGTCCCGGTGGAGGCGGGCGAAGTCGAGGGCCACGAAGCCGCCGTAGGAGACCCCCATGACGTGGGCGCGCTCGACCTCCAGGTGGTCCAGGATCGCCCGGAGCTCGCTGGCGAGCTGCGGGATCGTCACCGCCTCGTCCGGGCTCGACGAGGCGCCCTGGCCCAGGTAGTCGTAGAGCAGCACGTCATAGCCGGCGAGGTCCTCGAGGAACGGGTACCAGGCCTTGGTGTGCATGGCGAGGCCGTTCAGCAAGCAGACGACCTCGCGCCCGCCCGTGCCGTGGAGCTCCCACCAGATCCGGTGCTCGGGCCGCGTCGGCTCCGGGAGGAAGCCGCTCGCCAGGGGCGTCACCTCGGTCATCGCGTCCCTCGGCTCCGGGTCAGCCCCGAGTCAGGACGGTGCAGACCGAGGCGCAGATCGGCCCGCCGATGTTGAAGGTGGCGGCTACCCGGGCGTCCCGGCGCTGGAGCGGCTCGGGCGCCCGGCCGGTGAGCTGCCGGAACCCCCAGCCGAGCATGGCGACGCCGGTGGCTCCGATCGGGTGCCCTTTGGCGATCAGGCCGCCCGAGGTGTTGACCGCGCACTCGCCGTCGACCGCGGCCCGCCCCTCGCCCCAGTAGCGGGCGCCCTCCCCCGGCTCCGCCAGGCCGAGGACCTCGACGCCGATGGCGCCCATCACCGAGAAGCAGTCGTGGACCTCGGCCACGTCGACCTCGGCCGGGGCGACGCCCGCCATGGCGTAGGCCCGGCCCATGGCGGCGTAGGCTCCCGCCGGGCGCAGCACGTCGCGGTCCGCCTTCTCGAGCGGATCGGTCGCCTGCCCCCAGCCGGCGAGCCGGACCGCTTCGTCGCTCGCCACGCCGAGGCGGTCCAAGCCCTCGTCGGTGGCCAGGACGAGCGCCGCGTAGCCGTCGGTGATCTGCGACGAGTCGTAGGTCTTGAGCGGCAGCCCATCGACGATGTAGCGGTTGGGGCCGGCCAGGGTCATCGCCTGCTCCAGCGTCAGCTCGACGTTCCTCATCTGGGCGTCGGGGTTGTGCCGGGCGTTGGCGTACTCGGCCACCGCGATCCGCGCCAGATCCTCCTCGCCGACGCCCCAGGTCTCCATGTACTCCGCCATGACCTCGGCGAAGAGGTGCGGGAAGACGTAGGTCTTGCCGGCCCGCTCGTCCGGGTGCGAGAAGTAGCCCAACACTTCGCCGACTCGGGCGCCGTCGACCTTGCCGTCGTCGCCGCGCATCTTCTCGTAGCCCACCGCGAGGCCCACCTCGCCGAGGCCCAGGGCCAGCTTCCAGGCCACGGAGAGCACCGCCTGGCCGCCCGAGGCGCAGGCGTTCTCCACCGCCTCGATCGGCTTGCCCTCGAGGCCCGGCACCGCGGCCACCAGCCCGGCGAGGAGCCCCTGGCGGTTGAGCGTGAAGCTGCAGGCGGCGCCCACCGAGGCGACGTCCATCTCCGAGGCGGGGACGCCGATCTCGCCGCAGGCGCCGGCCACGGCGGCCTCGAGCATCTCCGGCACCGAGATCGCGCCCAGCTTGCCAAAGGGCGATTGGTGGTAGGCGGCGAGGTAGATGGGCTTCATGGTGAGCGTCCCTCCTGGCGGTCGAGGAAGTCGAGGACGACTCCGGCCAGCCAGTCCGGGTCCTCGGCCACCAGGCCGTGGCCGGAGGTGGGGTGGACCGCGGTCTCGGCGCCGAGGGCCTGGGCGAGGGCCGCGGAGCGCTCCGGATCCATCACCCGGTCGTCGGCCGCCGAGACCACGAGGGCCGGACAGCGGACGGCGCCGAGCCGCTCGGTCAGGTCGAACTCCTCGATCACCTCGAGCAGGCGGTCGACGCCCTCGAACCAGGCCGCCGGCAGGAGCGCGAGCTGGGCGCGACGCATGGCGAGCATGGCCGCCTCCCGCTCCCGGAAGGCGGCCGAGTAGACGCCTTCCACCATGACGTCCCAGAAGCGCTCGCGGGCGCCGGGGGAGTCCAGGTCCGCCAGCATCGAGCGCATCGCCCGGCTCCCGGCGCGGAACTCCGGCGTCGCGCGGTCCATGGCGGTGATCGCCACCAGGGAGCGCGCCCGCTCGGGGTGCGCGGCGGCGAGCTCGACCGCCACCTCGGCGCCGAAGGAGGTGCCCACCAGGTGGGCCGACTCCCAACCGACGTGGTCGAGGAGCGCCGCGATGTCCACGGCGTGCGCGGCCAGGTCGAGAGGCGCCTCGCCGGGGGAGAAGAGCTGGCCGCGGAAGTCGAAGCCGAGCACCCGGTAGCGCTCGGCGAGGCGGGTGAGGACCGGCCCCCAGGCGGCGTACGTCATCATGCCGCCGTTCAGGAGCACGACCGGCGGCGCCTCACCGTCGGAAGGACCCGACACCTGATGGGCGAGCGGAGCGACCTCCGCGGCGGGTGCGCTCATCGTCCGAGCTCCTCCAGG
This sequence comes from uncultured Thermoanaerobaculia bacterium, assembly GCA_964539125.1. Taxonomy (GTDB): domain Bacteria; phylum Acidobacteriota; class Thermoanaerobaculia; order Multivoradales; family DATKCC01; genus CAVUBL01. The sequence continues at coordinate 2,573 of CAZIIB010000442.1, forward strand.
TAGCCCTTCCGGAGCTCGCCCTTGACCACCTTGCCGTAGGCGGTCCGGGGCAGCTCCTCGCGGTAGACGATCTCCTTGGGCAGCTTGAAGCGCGCCAGGCGCTCGCCCAGGAATCCGATCAGGGCTTCGGCCTCGGCGCTCCCTTCCTCGAGGGGCACCACGAAGGCGACCCCCACCTCGCCCCAGGTCGGGTGGTCGATCCCCACCACCGCGGCGTCGCGCACTCCCGGGTGCTGGAGGAGCACCGCCTCGATCTCGGCCGGGTAGATGTTCACCCCGCCGCTGATGATCATGTCCTTGGCGCGGCCCGCGATGTAGAAGAAGCCGTCCTCGTCGCGCCGCGCCAGGTCCCCGGAGCGGAACCAGCCGTCGGCGAGGTAGCTCTCGGCGGTGGCTTCCGGGCGGTGCCAATAGCCGAGCGAGACGTGGGGGCCGCGGAACCACATCTCCCCCACCTCGCCCACGGGCACGTCCTCGCCGCCTTCACTGTCAGGGCCGACCAGGCGCACCTCGGTGTGCATCATGGGCTTGCCGATGGAGCCGAGCTTGGCGACCGACTCCTCGACGGTCATGGAGAAGCAGTTCACCCCCACCTCGGTCATGCCGAAGCCCTGCTTGAACGTGAGCCCCCGGCGCTGGTAGATCTCGGCGATCCAGGTGGGCAGCGGCGCCCCGCCCGAGTAGAGGCAGCGGAGCGACGAGAGGTCGGCGGTTTCGAATTCCGGCGCCTCGGCCAGGAGCTTCCAGATCGTCGGCACGCCGAGGACCACGGTGGCGCCCTCGGCCTCGACAGTGCGCCAGATCTCGGCGGCGTCGAAACCCCGGTGGAGGACGATCGTCCCCCCGATGGTGAAGATCGGCACCAGGAAGGCCATCAGGCCGCCGGCGTGGTAGAGGGGGGTGAAGACGGGCGAGACGTCGTCCGCCCGGAGCTGCCAGCAGCAGACGGTGTTGTAGCCGTTCCAGGCGACCTGGCGGTGGGGGATCATGACTCCTTTGGGCCGCCCCGTCGTGCCGGAGGTGTAGAGCAGGCAGTAGACGTCCTCGGGGTCGCAGCGCGTGGGCTCGAAGCCCGCCGGGTCGACGGCCTCGACGAGCTCCCCGTAGGTCGAATCGCCCTCTTTCTGGGGCTCGTCGAAAGCCACCCAGCGCTCCACCGCCGCCGCCTCGCCTCCCTCTCCCTGTCGAAGCGCTTCCACCCGGTCGGCGAGCTCGCCGTCGTAGAGCACCACCCGGGCGCCGGAGTCCTCGAGGATCGGCGCCAGCTCCGCCGGGGTGAGGCGGGTGCCCAGGGTCACCAGGATCGAGCCCGTCTTGCCGGCAGCGAAGAAAGCGTCCAGGTACTCGACCCGGTTGTGGGCGA
>CAZIIB010000443.1:0-3913 GCA_964539125.1 uncultured Thermoanaerobaculia bacterium
AGGTCCTCGAGCAGCACCTCCACCGCCTTCTCGAGCTGCGGGTCGTGGCCTTCGCGGACGAGCTTCGGGTCCTGCCAGACCTCGATGTCGGGCGCGATGCCGTGGTTCTCCACCTCCCACTTCCCCTCGAGGCCGTAGAGCGCCCAGCGCGGCGCGGTGACCCGGCCGCCGTCCATCAGGCCGGGGTAGCCGCCGATCCCCACCAGGCCGCCCCAGGTGCGCTCGCCGATCAGCGGCCCTACCTTCTCCCGCTGGAAGAGCCAGGGCATGGCGTCGCCGCCTGAGCCGGCGAACTGGTTGATGATCATGGCCTTGGGGCCCGGGATCAGCTCGGTGGGCTCCGGGTACGCCTGGCCCTCGCGGGTCATCACCCACATCCGGATCTTGCGCGTCAGGGCGTCGATCACGTAGTCGGCGATCTGGCCGCCGTGGTTGAAGCGCTCGTCGATGACCGCGCCCTCTTTGCCGACCTGCGCGAAGTAGTACCGGTTGAAGTTGGTGAAGCCGCCTCCGGCGGTGTCGGGCAGGTAGACGTAGGCCAGCCGGCCGCCGGAGAGCTCGTCGACCTTCCGGCGGTTCGACTCGATCCAGTCGAGATGCCGGAGCTCGTTTTCGCTGGCGACCGGCACCACGGTCACCTGCCGCGAGCCCTTCCCGCCCGGGTCGGGGCCCACCGTGATCACCGTCTGCTTGCCCGCCGTCTCCTGGAAGGCGCCGTACAGGTTGTCGGCGGCGGTCAGGTCGCGCCCGCCGACCGCCAGGAGGTACTCGCCCGCCTTCACGTTGACGCCCGGCTGGGTGAGGGGCGCCTGCAAGTCGGGGTTCCAGTTCTCGCCGTCGTAGACCTTGGCGAAGCGGTAGCGGCCGTGGTCGGTGGTGTAGTCGGCACCGAGCAGTCCCACCTTGACCGCCTCGACGTCGGGGCGGTCGCCACCTCGCACGAACATGTGGCCCACCGAGAGGTAGGAGAGCATGCGGCGGAAGAGGAAGTTCAGGTCCTCTCGGCTCGCGATCCCGTTCAAGTAGGGCGCGAACCGCGCCTCGGCGGCGGCCAGGTCGAGGCCGTGGAAGTGGGGGTCGTAGAAGAAGTCGCGCTCGATCCGCCAGACCTCGTCGTACATCTGGCGCCACTCGGCCCGCGGATCGACCTTGACTTCCATCCGGCCGGTGGCCAGGGGACCGGCGTCATCGCCCGGGGGGGAGCCGTCGGTCTTGGTGATCCACCAGCTCCCGCCTTTCTCGTAGAGCATCTTCTCGCCGTCGGCCGAAAGGCGGAAATGGGCGACCCCGTCGACGAGGCTCTTGGTCTTGCGGCTCTCGAGGTCGAAGCGGAGGATCGAGAACGTCGGCGGCCGCCGGCTCGTGGGCAGGAAGACGAGCGGTGCGTCGACCAGAAAGATCTCCCCTTCCTTTCCTGCACGAAGCCTCAGATAGTTGCTCGGATCGATGGGCAGGGACAGGATCCGTTGAAGGATGCCGGCGAAATCGATCCGCACCGGCTCCACCGCCGCCTTCCCGGAGTCCTCCGACTCCGCCGAGGCCTTCGCCTTCGCCTTGGTCTTGCCCGCGCCCTTCTTCGCCTCCTCGCCCGCCGTCTTGCCCGGGGCCTCCGGCTTCGTCGCCTCGGTCGTCTCCTCGTCGCTCTCCGGAGGAATCGGCGACGGCAGGTCCTTGCGCAGCACGGCCACGTAGACGCTCCGGGTCTCCGGGTGCGCCTCGCTGGTCATGTCGAGCCAGCCGGTGGACAGGCCCCGGTCGGTCGAGGCCGTGAAGTAGAGGTACTTGCCGCTCTTGTCGAAGGCCGGGTAGAGGCAGTCGCTCAGCCCGTCGGTCACCTGGGTGGCCTCGCCCGTTTCGAGGTTGTAGACGAAGACCGCCCGCAGGTGGTTGGGGAGCTGCTTGGTGTACGCGATCCAGCGGCTATCCGGCGCCCACACGGTGTCGAACTCGTGAAGGGGCGTGTCGTAGAGGTCGGTGTCCACCTTGACCGGGTCGGGATGATCGAGGTCCACGATCCACAGGTTCAGGCGCTTGTCGCTGTAGGCGATCTTCTTGCTGTCCGGCGACCACCTCGGGGAGTAGAAGAACGAGGGCGGGTCGCCGAGACCGATCTTCTGCACGGAGCCCAGACCGTCCTGGGTGGCGACGTGGAGGGCGTACTCCCCCGACTCGTCGGAGAAGTAGGCGATCCGGCTGCCGTCGGGCGACCAGGCGGGGTCCCGCTCGGCGACCGCCGTCGTCTTGGTCAGGTCGCGGACGTTCCCCTTCTCCGCCGGCACCGTCAGGATCTCGCCGTGCGCCTCGAAGACGGCGCGGGCGCCGGTGGGCGAGATGGCCGCGTTGACGATGTCGTCGCCCACCTTCTCGAAGTGCGGACGGAGCTGCGGCAGGTCGCCGGCGATCGTGACCGGAACCGGGCGCTGGGTCCCGCTCGCCAGGTCGAAGAGGTGGAGCGCGCCCATCTGCGAGTAGACGACCGCACCCGGGCCCGCCTGGGCCGAGTCGATGTCGAAGCCGTCGTTGGTGAGCAGGCGGTGCACCCGGCCGGGCGCGTCGGGAGACGAAGCGTCGTAGGAATAGAGGGTCACCGCCCCGTCGCGGTCGGAGAGGAAGTAGACCGTGTCGCCCACCCACATGGGGTTGCGGTCGTTGGAGTTGTCGCGCGGCACCTTGACCACGCTCGAGTCCGAGAGCCGGGCGATCCAGATCGGCGTCGTCTGGCCGCCCCGGTAGCCGCGCCAGTCGGGCTCCCACTGGAAGTAGGGGCTGTAGGCGATGTGCGAGCCGTCGGGCGAGTAGGCGCCGTCCTCGGCCATGGGGAGCGGCAGCTTCTCGGGCAGGCCGCCGTCGAGGCCGACGGTGAAGAGATGGCCCGAGTCGGTGGCGCGGGAGCGCCCCGAGGCGACGAGGATGCGCGAGCCGTCGGGCGTCCAGCCGACCGCATGGTCGTCGCTCGGGTGCCAGGTGAGACGTTGCGGCGTGCCGCCGGAAGCGTCGATCACGTAGACGTCGACGTTGTCGTCGTAGTCCGCCGAGTAGGCGATCTTCGTGCCGTCGGGAGAGAAGATCGGCCGCTCGGCCCGCTCGGTGCCGCTGACCACGCGGTGGGCGGTTCCCCCGGCGCGCGGGACGATCCAGATCTCGCCGCCGTAGGCGAAGGCGATCTCGGTCTGCGAGAGCGAGGGCGTCTGGAGCAGGAGCGGCGGCCCGGCGTGGGCGACCGCGGGAGCGAGCAGGACGATGGCGAGGCAAACGGCGAGCAGGGATCCGCGCATGGGGGCTCCTTCATGTGGACTTGGGCTGGACGATTATACGGACAGGTCCCGCCGGCCGGGAGATCGGCGGCCGAGAGTGCGTCCTTCCTGAGTGAAGGCCGCCGCGCGGGCGGCCGTCATCGACCACCCGCCGCCGGCGGTTGCCCGAACGCCGAACCGGGTCCCTGACGGCGGAGAGCCAAGAAGGAGTGTCGCCTTGAGCTTGCCCGAATCGTCCCGGAGTCCCGTCGTCGAACGCCGCGCCCGCCGCAGGCACCGGCCCGCGATCTCGTATCCCGCCCCCATTCCCGGAGCCGTGCCCGTCTGCGGGGCCCCGGACCCGGAGCCGCGCACCGGCCCCGCCGCGCTGCGCGAGCTCGGCCGAGCCTACCTGTGGAGCGGCGAGCCGCAGGCCGCCCTGGAGATCCTGGCGCCGCTCCACCGCGAGCGCCCCGCGGACCGGGAGGTCCAGTCGCTGATCCTGGAGTCGCTCTTCGCCCTTGGGAAGAACGAAGGAGAGTACCCGTGGGTCGTTGCGCCCGAGGTGGTGCGGGTCGGCCGCGAGCTCCTCGACCGGCTGGCCGGCCTCCTCGCCGCCCAGGTGAGCGGCTGCACGCTCCTCGACCTCTGCCTCGCCGCCGCCGAGCACGGTCACCCGG
>CAZIIB010000444.1:0-3895 GCA_964539125.1 uncultured Thermoanaerobaculia bacterium
CGGACCTGGTGGTGGCCTGCGTCGGCGGCGGCTCGAACTCGATCGGCATCTTCAGCGCCTTCCTGGACGACCAGCGGGTGCGGCTGATCGGCGTCGAGGCGGGGGGGCGGGGCGAGGCCCTGGGCGAGCACGCGGCGCGCTTCGGCGGCGGCTCGCTCGGCGTGCTCCACGGCACCCGGACCCTGGTGCTCCAGACGCGCGAGGGGCAGATCGCCGGCACGCACTCGATCTCGGCCGGTCTCGACTACCCGGCGGTGGGCCCGGAGCACGTCCTGCTCCACGACCGGGGACGGGTCGAGTACACGAGCGCCACCGACGCCGAGGCGGTGGCGGCGTTTCACCTCCTGGCCGAGACCGAGGGCATCCTGCCGGCCCTCGAGAGCGCCCACGCCCTGGCCGAGGTGATCCGCCACGCCCCCCGGCTGTCGAAGGGGGCCACGATCCTGGTCAACCTCTCGGGTCGTGGGGACAAGGACGTGGAGTCGGTGCTCGAGTACGACCGCCTGGAGGCCACGGCGGTGCCGGAGGCGGAGCCGGTGGTCCGGGAGCCGCTCGAGGCGAAGAAACGGGCCCTGGCGGCCATCCCGCGGGCAGAGCCCCAGGAGCGTCCTCACGGAGCGTGGATCCCCGGCCCCGACGAGGCCGAGGCGCCCCCACTCGACGTCGAGGCCGACGTCGAGCCCGACGAGGAAGGAGACCCCAGTCCATGAGCGCCATCGCCGAGGTCTTCGAGCGCTGCGCCGAAGAGCGCCGCGCCGCCTTCATCCCCTTCCTGATGGCCGGCGATCCGGACCTCGCCACCACGGGCCGGCTGCTCGAAGCGCTGGTCGCGGGCGGCGCCGACCTGGTCGAGCTGGGGGTTCCGTTCTCCGATCCGATCGCCGATGGACCGGTCAACCAGCGAGCGGCGGTGCGCGCCCTCGCCGCCGGCACCACGCTCGAGGGCATCCTCGAGATGGTGGCGACGCACCGCGACCGGATCTCGGTGCCGATCGTCCTCTTCAGCTACTTCAACCCGATCCGCGCGCGCGGGATCGAGCTCTTCGCCGAGCAGGCGGCGACCTCCGGCGTGGACGGCGTGCTGTGCGTCGACCTGCCGCCCGAGGAGGCGGCCGAGAGCTACATCCCGGTCCTGCGCAAGAAGGGGCTGGACACCGTCTTCCTCCTCGCGCCCACCAGCACGACGGAGCGCATCAAGATCGTGGGGCAGGCCTCGACCGGCTTCGTCTACTACGTGTCGCGCACCGGGGTGACCGGCGAACGCGAGCTCCTCACCAAGACACTCTCCAAGGAGGTCAAGCGAGTGCGCAAGCGCCTCGACCTGCCGGTGGCCGTGGGGTTCGGCATCTCGACGCCGGACCAGGTGGAGACCGTCGGCTCCCTGGCGGACGGCGTGGTCGTGGGGAGCGCCCTCGTACGGCTGGTGGAGGAGGGGGGGCCGGACCTGGCGGCGCACCTCGAAGCCCGAGTTCGCGAGCTCGCGGCGCCCCTCGGCGGGGAGCACCGGCGCTCGAGGCACCGGGAATGATCCCGGAGCGCTTCGACCACCCGATCGCCGCCACCGTCCACGGTCACTACTGGGTTCGCCCGGCGGCCACGGACTCGCCGGCGCCACTGCTCGTGGGCTTCCACGGCTACGGCGAGAACGCCGAGCGTCTGCTCGGGGCCCTGGAGCGGATTCCGGATGCCGGGGCCTGGCACGTCGCATCGGTCCAGGCTCTCCATCCCTTCTACACCCGCCAGGGCGAGGTGGTGGCGGGCTGGATGACCCGCTTCGACCGCGAGCTCGCGATCGCCGACAACACCGCCTACGCCGCGGCGGCGGTCGACGCCCTCCACGGGGAGCTCGCGATCGCCGGGAAGCCGGTCTTCGCCGGCTTCTCCCAGGGCGTGGCCATGGCCTACCGGGCGGCGTCGGCCGTCGAGTGCCGAGGACTCGTGGCGCTCGCCGGCGACGTCCCGCCCGAGGTGGAGCCCAAGCGCCTGCCGCCGGTGCTCATCGGCCGCGGACGGGGCGACTCCTGGTACGACGAGGCGAAGATGGCCGCCGACCTCGAGCGCCTGGATGCCGCCGGCGTCTGCGTGAAGACCTGCGTCTTCGACGGCGGCCACGAGTGGACCGCCGCGTTCTACCGCGCCGTCGGCGACTTCCTCCTCACGCTCCCGGCCAAAAGGAAACCGCCGCCACCTCGAAGGTAGCGGCGGTCCGGGTGCTGACTGGGCCACGTATGTGGCTGGGCTACATCTGGGACGGCGGCGGCTGCTGGGCCTCGTCCATGCCGCCCTGCTGCATGCCCTCGTCCATGCCCTCTTGCTGCATGCCCTCGTCCATGCCCTCTTGCTGCATGCCCTCGCCCATGCCCTCCTGCTGCATGCCCTCGCCCATCTCTTCCTGGGCGCCTTCCTGCATCGATTCGCCCTGCTGGGCTTCCATGCCGGTGTCGTTGCTCTTCGGAGCGCACGCGACCATGGGCAGGGCCACGGCGGCGAGCATGCAAACTGCAAACAGGTAAGCCAGTATCTTCTTCATTCTCGTTGTTCCCCCTTCTAGGTTAAACGTTCGACCGTCTGGCGTCAGCTCAGCGATCGCCCACTCCAATCCATCGTAGCTCTTCGTCCTCCCCTTTCCTCGACGGCCCGGCGCCAGAGACCCCAGGATTTGCGCGCGGTTCTCGCGCGCGGCTGGGACCCGGGGTCGCGTCACGGACGGCGGCCGGTCTTCCCGCGCTCGACCTGCGCGAGGTGATCCGGCTCGCGTCGACGCGTGCGGGGGTCACCGAGCTCGAGGTGCTCGACGTCTGCACGGCGGAGTCTCACGACCACTACTCGTACCGGCGCGACGGCACGACGGGTCGCCATGGCGTCGTGGTGCTTCGTCGGTGAGCGCACCGACGGTCGCCGGGCGGGTCGCGGAGGTCCGGGCCCGGATCGCGCGCGCCGAGCGGGCGGCTGGTCGCGCGCCCGGGTCGGTTCGATTGGTCGCGGCGACGAAGATGCAGCCGCCCGCAGCCATCGAGGCGGCCGTCGCGGCCGGGGTCACCGAGCTCGGGGAGAACCGCGCTCAGGAGCTCGTGGCGAAGGCGCCCTTGCTCGCGCCGCTCGGCGCGGTGTGGCACTTCATCGGACGCCTCCAGCGCAACAAGATCGCCCAGCTGCGACCATGGGTCCGCTGCTACCAGTCGGTGGACCGCGACGCGCTGGTCGACGCGCTCGCGGCGCGGGTGCCGGGCGCCCGGATCCTCGTCGAGGTCAACGTCGCGGGGGAGGAGCAGAAGGGCGGGTGTGCGCCGTCCGCGGCGCTGGGGATCGTCGACCGGGCGCGAACGGCGGGGCTCGTGGTCGACGGGCTCATGACGGTCGCACCGGCCGAGGGGGACCCGAGGCCGGTGTTCGCGGCCCTGCGCGAGCTCGCCGGCCGCCTGGAGCTGCGGGAGCTCTCGATGGGCATGAGCGGCGACTTCGAGGCGGCGATCGCGCAGGGTGCGACCATCGTGCGGGTCGGTACGGCACTGTTCGGACCGCGGCCGACATTCCACTGAATTCCGCCCGGGGGGCGGTATCCTGACGGTCCTTCCGGAGGGAGACGCAATGCCGGGCATGTGGCAGAAGACGATGGTGTACCTCGGGCTCAAGGACGACGAGGAGGGCTACGAGTACGACTACGACAACGAGCTCGACCTCGCCGAGGCCGAGTACACCGACGCCCCCGTCGCACCGACGCCGATCGAGCGTCCGACCCGACCGCCCCGACGGGAGCCCGCGGCGCCGGCGGTGCGGGTCCAGCCCCGCGTGCGCGCCGTGCCGGTCGAGGAGGTGGAGGCGGCCGAGCAGCTCCCGACCATCCGCCCGATGACCTCGAGCTCCGCACGGGTCCACGTCGTCGAGCCGGCCGGCT
>CAZIIB010000445.1:0-3894 GCA_964539125.1 uncultured Thermoanaerobaculia bacterium
TCGCCAACCGCCTCCTGCGCCGGGTGCGCGACTTCGCCCAGATCGAAGGGGAGGGAACGATCACCCGGGAGGCGGCGCGGGCCGCCCTGGCCTCGCTCGAGGTCGACGAGCTCGGCTTCGACGACCTCGACCGCAAGATCCTCACCGTGCTGATCGAGCACTACGACGGCGGCCCGGCCGGCTTGAACGCCTTGGCCGCGGCGGTGGGCGAGGAGCGCGGCACCCTCGAGACCCTGGTCGAGCCTTACCTGATCCAGGAAGGGTTCCTGAAGCGCACCCCTCAGGGGCGGGTGGCGACCCCCCGCGCCTACGAGCACCTGGGCTTCGATCGGGCCGGCCACCGCCGGCCGAACCAACCCAAGCTGTTCTGATCACCCCCCTCACCCTCGGGCACCGCGCCCGCAGGGCGTGGTCGGGCGAGGGACGCCCCCTCCACGGCCTGAGTTGTGAGTCCTCGGCTCATCCAGGAGAATCCTCCGAGAGGGATCCGATGCAACGCGGCACGCTCATCGTCAACCGCACCGCCGGTCAGCGTTCCCTGGACCGGACCGTAGAGCGGCTCGCCACGCTCTTCGCCCGCGAGGGCCTCTCGGTCGAGACCGTGGCCACCGCCGCCCCCGGCGACGCCACCCGCCTCGCCCGAGAGGCGGCCACAGACGGCGGCGCCGACGTCGTCTTCGCCCTGGGCGGCGACGGCACCCTGCGGGAGGCCGCCCAAGGGCTGCTCGGCACCGGCGTCCCCCTCGGCCCCCTGCCCGGGGGCACCGCCAACGTCCTCACCCTCGCCCTCGGCCTGCCACCCGATCCCCTCGCCGCCGCCGGTCTCCTGTGCCGCGCGGAGCCCCGGCGGATCGACGTCGGCAGGGTCGGCGAGCACGTCTTCCTGATGATGGTCTCCGCCGGCCTCGACGCTCGGGTGCTCGCCACCCTCGACCCCCTGGCCAAGCGTCGCTTCGGCCGCGCCCACATCGTGGCCCGCGGGCTCGCCGAGTGGTGGCGCTACGACTACCCGGCGCTCGAGCTCGATACACCGGGCGGGATCGAGACGGCGAGTTTCGCTGTGGTCTCGAACATCCCCTTCTACGGCGGGCGCCTCACGATGGCACCCGCCGCCCGCCTCGACGACCGGCGGCTCGACCTGCTCCTCTTCCGCGGAACGGGCCGCGCTCCGACCCTCGCCTTCGCCTGGGGGCTGCTGCGCGGGCGCCACCTGGCGCGCGGCGACGTCGTGGCGCGGACCCTGGCGCCGGGCGAGACGGTCACCCTCCTCGGCCCGCCCGGCACCGCGCTCCAGGTCGACGGCGACTCGTGGCCGGAGGGCCCGCCGCTCACCATCGGCCTCGCCGCCGATCCGCTGGCGATTCTCGCGCCCTGATCGGATCACCCCCCTCACCATCTCGATCCCTCTCCCACCCTCGGGCACGCGCCCGCAGGGCGTGGTCGGGCGAGGGACGCCTTCCGCCCAGCCGGACCCCTGCCTTCACCCCCATCCGCCTCCGACGGACGGAGGTCGGCGGTTCAACCACCGAGGGGGCAGTCCGCGGGGCGCGGTGGTTTCTCGCCGGTCGCCGTCCGCCGCCGAGAAAGCCACCCGACCCGCTGGCGTGTGCCCGACACCCGGCACCTGTGTCACGATCCCCAGCCATGGCGAAGCGACCCCCGAACCACGACTCCGACCGCACCTCCACCCTCGACCCGATCTTCACCCCGCGCACCGTGGCCGTCGTCGGCGCCTCGCGCAAGCGGGACTCCATCGGCTTCGCCCTCCTCCACAACCTGGTGGTCGAGGAGTTCGCCGGCGCCATCTTCCCCGTCAACCCAGGGGCCGAGTCGATCCACTCCTTGAAGACCTATCCGTCGGTCTCGGCGATCCCCGACGCGGTCGACCTCGCCGTGGTGGCGGTGCCCAAGCAGGCGGTGCCCGGCGTGGTCCGCGAGTGCCTCGACCAAGGGGTGCGGGCCCTGGTGGTGATCACCGCCGGCTTCGCCGAGACCGGCCCCCAAGGGGCGGCGGCCGAGGCCGAGATCCGCGACCTGGTGCGCGCTCGCGGCGTGCGCATGATCGGCCCCAACTGCATGGGGGTGATCAACACCGACCCGGAGGTGCGCTTGAACGCCACCTTCGCCCCGACCCCCGCCCGCTCGGGCTCGATCGGCTTCGTCTCCCAGTCGGGTGCCCTCGGGGTGGCGATCCTGAACGTCGCCGCCGACCTCGGCGTCGGCCTCACCCAGTTCGTCTCCATGGGCAACAAGGCGGACGTCTCGGGCAACGACCTGCTCGAGTACTGGGAGGAGGACCCCGAGACCCGGGTCATCGCCATGTACCTCGAGTCCTTCGGCAACCCGCGGCGCTTCACCGAGATCGCGAAGCGGGTGGGGCGCAAGAAGCCGATCCTGGTGGTCAAGTCGGGGCGCACCACCGAAGGCGCCCGCGCCGCCTCCAGCCACACCGGGGCGATCGCCGGCACCGACGTGACCGTGTCGGCCTTCCTGGAGCAGTGCGGCGTGGTGCGCGCCAACACCATCGAGGAGCTCTTCGACCTGGCGGTGGCGCTGGACCGCTGCCCCCTGGCCCGCGGCAATCGGGTGGCGATCGTCACCAACGCCGGCGGGCCGGCCATCATGGCCACCGACGCCTGCGTGAACCTGGGGCTCGAGATCGCCCACCTCTCCGAGGAGACCCAGGAGCGCCTGCGCGCCTTCCTGCCCGCCGAGGCGAGCGTTGGCAACCCGGTGGACATGATCGCCTCGGCGGGGCCGGAGAGCTACGCTCGCTCCCTCGAGATCGTGCTCGCCGACCCCGGCGTCGACATGGCGATGGTGATCAACGTGACGCCGCTTCTGGCCAACCCGACCGACGTGCTCGAGGCCGTGGCCGGGGTCGCCGGCGGCGGCGACCGCCCGGTGCTGGCCGTGATGATGGCCACCGAGGAGTTCTACGAGGCGATCAAGACCGAGCCCGACCTGCCTCCGGTCTACCGCTTCCCCGAGCCGGCGGCCCGGGTGCTCGCTCAGCTCGCCCGCTACAGCGCCTGGCGGCGGCGACCGGCCGACGAGCGCCCGCCGGTCTTCGAGGTCGACGACCAGGCGGTGGAGGTGCTCCTCGAGCTCACCGCCGACGGCTACATCCCTCCCGACGACGCCTACCGGGTGCTCGAGCTCTACGGCATCCCCACCGCCGGCTGGCGTCTCGCCGCGTCGCGCCGGGAGGCGCTCGAGGCCGCCGCCGGCCTCTCCTACCCGCTGGTGGTCAAGGGTCAGGCCCCCGACCTGGTGCACAAGAGCGACGTGGGGGCGGTGGCGGTGGGCCTCGAGGACGAGGAGGCGCTCACCAAGGCTCTCGAGGGCATCGAGGAGCGCCTCACGGCCGCCGGTCAGCCGCCTGAAGCCTTCCTGGTCCAGGAGATGGTCGAGGGCGGCCGGGAGGTGATCTTCGGCATCACCACCGACCCGCGGTTCGGGCCGCTCCTCATGTTCGGCCTGGGCGGGCGCTACGTCGAGGTCTTCCGCGACGTGCGCTTCGGAGTGACGCCCCTCACCCCCACCGAGGCCCTGGACATGGTCCGGGGGATCCGCGGAGTGAAGCTCCTCGAAGGGGTTCGCGGCGAGGATCCGGTCGATTTCGAGCTGCTGGTGGAAGTGCTGCTGCGCCTCGCCCAGCTCGTCCAGCGTCACCCACGGATCCGCGAGCTCGACCTCAACCCCTTCCTCGCCGCCCCGCGACGCGCCGACGCCAAAGCGGTCGACGTACGCATCCGGGTCGGCAACCCCCCCGAGCCCCCCGCCCCCCCCCCCAGAGTGATCGCACCGCGCTGTGTGATGCCCACCCCCTCCACCGACAAGGTGCCGGTGCCAATGCTGCCGGGACCAAGATTAATCGCGTTGGCGTCGGTC
>CAZIIB010000446.1:0-3892 GCA_964539125.1 uncultured Thermoanaerobaculia bacterium
TGTCGAGGGGCATGTCGAAGAGCTGGGTGAAGAAGGCGGCGCTGTTGTGGACGTCGGCGGCGACGTTGTGGAACTTGGCGATCTTGCCCATGCCGGTGCCGAAGACCTCGACGGTGGGGACGCCCTGGGTATCGCTCTTCAGGGTGTAGTCCTGAGCGCGCTCGGCGATGGTGAAGGAGAGCATGAAGGTGGGGTCGTCGAGGCGGTAGGTCACCTCGTGGCGGCCGTGGTCGAGCTCCTTCTCGCCGGTCCGCTCGCCCATGGCGCGGACCTCGATCTTGTCGGGCAGCACCAGGTCGAAGGTGCCGGTGTGGGGGGCGTCGAGGCTCTCGCCCCGCGGCTCGGGGTACCAGGTGCGCCCGCCCACGTAGTTGTAGATCTCCATCTCGTAGTCGACGCCGACGGTGAGGGTCTTGCCCTTCTCGACGGGCTCGGGCAGGACGACCAGGAGCGAGTCGTCCTGGAGGTCGCTGTCGATGCCGAAGGAGCGCTCGCCGATGGGGTTCCGCAGGAACGGGGCGTCCTGGCCGTCCACGCGGACCGCCTTGACGTCGGCCCACGGGCTGAGGACGAGGGGGAGCGCCCGGGTGCCCGAGACCTCGGCCTCGCCGGTGAGCTCCACCGAGAACTCGCCCAGGCGCGGCTGGGTCTGGGTGTAGCCGACCTTCGGCCCGCGGCCCGCGCGGGTGAGGTCCGTCTTGACGTCCACGTGCTGGACCCGGATCACCCGGCCCCAGTGGGCGGGCCGTTCGTTTCGCGGCACCGAGACCCAGGTCTCGACGAAGCCCTTCTCGAAGCGCTCCAAGTGGACCGCCTCGTAGCGGTCCGGGTCGAGCTCCCAGGTCAGCCAGCCGAGCTCGCCGGTCTCGAAGCCGACCCGCAGGTAGTCGCTCCCGGGAGTGAGGATCCCCGCCAGGATGCGGGCGTCGGCGTCGAACTGGCGGTGCTCGAGCCAGTCCTCCTGGCGCTTGGCGGCGAGGTCGCTCTTCTCGTAGGGGCCGGAGGGGGCCGGCAGGCCCACCAGCTCGGCCACGCCGCCCGGCGCGCGCAGCACGAGGCGGGTGAAGGCGAGGTCGAGCTCGCTCCGGCCGCCGGCGCGACGGGCGAGCTGCGCTCGCTCGACCGGGTCGGCGACGGCGTAGTGGAAGCGCCCCTGGCCCTCGAAGACGAGGCCGGTCACGGCACCGCCCGGCGTCGGCTCGGCGAGGCGAATCGTGCCGGAGGCGAGGGTCCAGGTGGCGCCCTCGCGCTCGAGGGTCACGCCGCCCGCGGGCACCGCCGCGGCCGCCGTCTGGTAGCGCCACTCCTGGAGCTGGTGGTAGGTGGCGAGCTCGTCGGCGGCCCGGCAGGGGGCGACGCCGGCCCAAGAGGCGACGAGGCTGAGGGCGGCGGCGAGACTCGGGAGGGCGGGGACGGGGCGGCTGGGCTTCATGGCGATCTCCTGGCTTCCTCTACGTCATGAGGGGAGATGCCCCGAGTGTTTCGCAGATGCGGATTCGTTGCCACCCCTCCGCAACTCCTGGCTGCCTGGACAGCCGGCGTCGTGGCCGTCCTCGGCCGATCAGAACCCGCTGGGCGGGGGCGTCCCCTTCCCCGACCCCGGCGCTTCGCGCCGCGGTGCCCGAGGGTGGGAAGGGGATCGAGGGGGTGCGGGGGTGGTCTGATTGAGCTGTTGGAGGCGGTGCTCCACGAACCGCTTCGACTCCTCCGGCGCCAGCTCCAGGGCCTTCTTGAGGCTCTCCTCGGCCCGCGCCGGGTCGCTCTCGGCCAAGACGTCGCCGAGGAGAGCGTAGGTGAACCAGTCGTCCGGGTACTCCTGGGTGTTGAGCTCGAGGATGGCGACGGCGTCCTCGCTCCGGCCGGCGTCGGCGAGGCTCCGGGCCAGCGCGGTGAGGGCGCTCGCCGAGAAGTCGTAGCTGCCGCTGCCGTAGTACGTGTCGCGGAGCTCATGGTATTTCGCGACGGCCGCGTCCACCCCGCCCTGGTCGAGGGCCAGGCGCAGGACGTCCTGGATCTGCCGGGGCTCGGGCAGGCCGCGGTGGCAGGTGATGCACTGCACCTGGACGGGCGGGTCGAGGCGCTCGGGCAGGCCGGGCAGGAAGGTCTGGTTGATCGCCTGGGTCATCTTCCACATCACCCGCGCCTTGCGCTTGGTCGCCTTGTCGTCCGACGCGAAGTCGTAGGTCGAGGGTGGCTTGCCCTCCTCGCCCACGTGGCAGTAGAGGCACCCCACGCCGAGCCCGCGGACGAACTGGAAGCGCATGATGTCGAAGAGCTCGTGGCGGGGGATGTCCTTGGGCAGCACCTGGAGGTTCTTGAACTCGGGCTCCTCGCCGGCCGGCCGGCCCTCGGCGCGGTCCGGACGGGGCGCCGCGTCGGCGTGGGCGCCGGCCGGAGCCTGGCCTGACTCGCCTTGGGGCGGGTCCGCCGGCGGCTGCTGGGCCCGGGATGGGGAGGCCGGAGCGAGGGCGACCAACAGCAGTGCGCCGAGCCCGGTGGCGGCTCGGCGCAGGAGGTGGTGGGGGTCCAGGTGGTGGGAGTCGAGGCTTCGGGGCATCTACGCGGTCTCCTTGGGTCGGGTGCCGGAATCGAACCGGCCGACTCTACCGCGCGGCCCGGAGGGGAACAGAATTCAAGCGCCCTTGAACTGGGGGGGGCAGGTTTAAAATTCTGGCAGAATTTTTTTAATTTTCTGGCGGACGACTTCGGACTTCCACAATCCTACGTCGCGCATTAAACTAGAGGTCCAGTTTTTTTAATCCTCCCCGCTGGAGCACAAGACGTGGCCTCGAAACAGCCCTCGCCGCCCCGAGCTCCAGGCCACTGGGTCCCCGTGCAGATGGGGAAGGCATCGGCTGCCACCGTCCAGGCCTTCGTCCCCGATCCCCTGCCGCCGCGCCTCGCCTGGAACGATGAGCTGGTGTTCGTCCTGGCCGATGCCAACCACCGTCTAGGTGAGCTAGCCGGCGTCGGCCGACGGCTGCCGAATCCGCACCTGTTGATCCGGCCCTTCGTCCGCAAGGAAGCGGTGCTCTCTTCGCGGATCGAAGGGACCCAGGCCGACGCCGCGGATCTCTACGCCTACGAAGCCGGGCAGAGGCCCCTTCCGGGCTTCGAGCCGGAAGCTCGGCGTGCAGACGTTCGCGAGGTCAGCAATTACGTCGTGGCGCTGGAGTACGGAGTCGAGCGGCTGGAGACCTTGCCGACTGCTTTACCTGAGCGCCTACTTCGAGCGCCATCGTAGCGTCTACTACGATCTGCTCCTGGGAGTCAGCCAGCGGGGTGCCTGGCGCGACTGGGTTGTGTTCTTCCTGCGGGGAGTCGCCGAGCAGTCCCGCGAAGCCGTGCTCCTCGCTCAGCGGCTACAGGACCTCCAGGCGAGCTGGCACCAGCAGATGACGGCACCGGGAGCCTCGACCTTGGCTCTACGGCTCGTCGACAGCCTGGTCGAGAGCCCCATCCTGACCATCCCGATGGCGGCCGCCACGCTAGGTGTCACCTACCCGACCGCAAAGAAGCACGTCGAGGGCCTGGTAGGTGCGGGCATCTTGAGCCTGGTCGAAGGCTCTTCCTATCCGAAGATCTACCTGGCAAGCGAGGTCATCCAGCTCACGCAGAGCGAGCGCCTCGAGCCCTGAGCCTTCGCCCACCGCGTTGTCGGGAACCCCCTCCCGACTCCGGAGTCAGCTTCCAGACGCCGGGCCTCAGGACGCGAGGACGGCGGCGGGCCGGGATCCCCTTTGCGTCTCGGGCCCGATCTCGACGACCTTGTTGCCGCGGTCGACGAAGACCACCGTCGGGACGTGGGCCCGGGCCTCGGCGTCCTCGTACTCGGCGTAGCTGGCGATGATCACCAGGTCGCCGGGGCGTGCCTTGTGGGCGGCGGCGCCGT
>CAZIIB010000447.1:0-3890 GCA_964539125.1 uncultured Thermoanaerobaculia bacterium
ATCAGGCTAGCCCGAGAAGATCTCCCGGACCGGCAGGTGGAAGCCGGCGACGGCGGTGGCGCCGTCGAGGACGTCGGCCCGAGAGAGGACCTCGGACGAGCGGGCGGGGCGATGGACGGTGACGCTCCGGCGGGAGGGATCGACCACCCATACGGCGCGGGCGCCTTCTCGCCCTTCCAGGTTCCCTCGAGATAGACCTCTCCCAAACCGGGGGCCGGCCTCGCGCCTGCCGCCACAGTGGTAGCATCGTTGCCCAGGATGACGCGGGCCGCTCTGAAAGACGAGTTCCGGAGGCTCCCGATCGGCGAACGAGTCGAGCTTCTCGACTGGCAGCGCGAGCTTCTCGAGCATCGCTTGGCTGACGCCGAAGCGAATCCGGAAGCCTGGGTGTCCTGGGAAGATGCGAAACGCCGCCTGGAACGCCTGACTTCGACGGGCCGGTGAAGCTCAGGCTTCGCTCGGTTGCCGAGACCGACGTAGCGCAAGCCATCCAGTGGTACGAAGAGCAGGCACCGGGGCTCGGCGACCGCTTCCTCCAACTCCTCGAAGCCACCCTTCGGAGGATTGTCGAGAATCCGCGGCCCTACCGGGGAAGTTCTCCCACGCGCCCGGCGAGCGCCCTTCCCCCGGCCCTTTCCCTACATGGTGCTCTATACATACCATCGATGGGGACACCCTCTCGGTCTACGCAGTAATTCACCAGGTCCGCCACCCGGACCGGTGGAGACCCTCATGAGCGCTGGCGTGCCCGCCTCCAGGTAGAGACTTAGTGCTGCCGCGCTTGTACGTGTCGCCTACGGGCGCCAGGTCTCGCAGTCCGAGCGATAACCAAGAGTCGTGGATGGGATGAGGGGAGACGGGCCCAGACGGTGCCCTCGCCTGACGGCGCCACCGCGCGGTACCGCCCGTGCCCCACGTCATGAGCTGTACGAGCGACGTTCTCGCGCAGAGGCGCAGAGACGCAGAGATACAGAGAAGGGCGATCGATGGGGGGGACCAAGGAGGACCGCGTCCTCCGGGACATCTCCAACCGAATCCAGGACGGCATCCGCCGTCTCGTCCATGAGCTTTCCGACGGAGCCGCGCCTCTGCGCCTCTGCGCCTCTGCGCGAGACCGAGACTCGGCGTGGAAAGCCCGAGGGGCGTTGGCATGCCCGCCTCCCTGTAGAGGTGAAGGGAGGTTGCCGCTCCACTCCTACGTCTGCAGCACCCCGGTCTTGAACTCCGGCAGATCCGGGTTCATGGCGGCGCAGGCGAGGGAGCGGGCGAGGACCTGGCGGGTCTGGGCGGGGTCGATGAGGCCGTCGAGCCAGAGGCGGGCGGCGGCGTAGCGCGGGTCGGCGGTGGCCTCGTAGCGGGCCTGGATCTCGGCCAGGCGCTCGCGCTTCTCCTCCTCCGAGACGTCCTCCCCCCGGTTCTTGAGCTGGATGTCGAGCAGGGTCCGCGACGCCTGCTCGCCGCCCATCACCGCGATGTGGGCCGAGGGCCAGCCCCACAGGAAGCGGGCGCCGTAGGCCTTGCCGCACATGGCGTAGTTGCCGGCGCCGTAGGAGTTGCCGGTGAACAGCGTGATCTTGGGCACCGCCGAGTTGGCCACCGCGTTGACCATCTTGGCGCCGTCTTTGATGATCCCGCCCCACTCCGCGCGGCTCCCCACCATGAAGCCGGTGACGTCCTGGAAGAAGACCAGCGGGATCCCCTTCTGGTTGCACAGCTCGACGAAGCGGGCCCCCTTGTCCGCGGCGTCGGAGTAGAGCACCCCACCGATCTGGAGCTCCTTGTCCCGCGGCCCGGTGCCGGTCGCCCGGTGGGTGACCGAGCGCTGGTTGGCGACGATCCCCACCGCCCAGCCGTCGATCCAGCCGGTGCCGCAGAGGAGCGTCCGGCCGTAGGTCTTCTTGAACTCGTGGAGCTCGGAGCCGTCGAGCACCCGGGCCAACACCTCCCGGGTGTCGTAGGGCCTGGCCCGCGAGATGGGCATCACGCCGTAGAGCTCCTCGGCCGGGTACAAGGGCTCGACCGGCGCGCGGCGGGCGAAGGGAGCGCGCTCCGGCTCGGCGAGCTGGGCGAGCTGGGCGCGCATGGTCTCGAGGCAGGTCAGGTCGTCCGGGTGGCGGTGGTCGACGACGCCCGAGATGTCGGTCTGGACCACCGCGCCGCCCAGCTCCTGGCCGTCGATCACCTCGCCGATCGCCGCTTTGACCAGGTGCGAACCGGCGAGAAAGATCGAGCCGGTCCCCTCGACGATGTGGGACTCGTCGCTCATGATCGGCAGGTACGCCCCGCCGGCCACGCAGGAGCCCATGATCGCCGCCATCTGGAAGACGCCGGCGGCCGACAGGCGGGCGTTGTTGTAGAAGACGCGGCCGAAGTGCTCCCTGTCCGGGAAGATCTCCTCCTGCATGGGCAGGAAGACGCCCGCCGAGTCCACCAGGTAGACGATGGGGAGGTGGTTCTCGAGGGCGATCTCCTGGGCCCGGAGCACCTTCTTGCACGTGATGGGGAACCAGGCGCCGGCCTTGACCGTGGCGTCGTTGGCGACCACCACCATGTCCCGGCCGTGGATGGTGCCGATGCCCGCCACGGTGCCCGCGGCCGGCGCGCCGCCCCACTCCTCGTACATCCCGTGACCGGCCCACAGGCCCATCTCCAGGAAGTCGCTCCCGGGATCGCAGAGGGTCTCGATCCGCTCGCGGGCGAGGAGCTTGCCGCGCCCGACGTGGCGCGTACGAGCGCGCTCGCCGCCACCTTCGGCGATCGCCGCCTCCTCCTCGCGCAGGCGCGCCACCTCCCGGCGCCAGTGCTCGTCCCGGCGCTCGAAGGCGTCGTCTCTGTCGATGGTGCTCTCGAGAACGGTCACGGAATGCCCCTCCCTCCCCAGGGAACTGCGCGGCGGAGATGCTTAGCCGCGCTGCGGCAGGCATTATAGCCGTGGCGGCGGCGACGACGGGGTAGGATCGCTTCCGTGAAGATCCGCGTGCTCGCCTTCGCCTCCGCTTCCGACGCCCTGGGCGCCGGCGAGCTCGAGGTGGAGCTGCCGGCGGCCTCGACCGTCGCCGACTTGCGCTCCCGGCTCGAGGCGCTCCACCCGGAGGTCGCGCCGCTCTGGTCCCGCCTCGCGGTAGCCGTCGACGGCGAGGTGGTCGGGGCGAGCGCCGAGCTGGCCGAGGGCTGCGAAGTGGCTCTCCTCCCCCCGGTCTCCGGCGGCGGCCCGGCCGCGCAGTTGCGGGCCGAGCTCACCGAGGCGCCGATCGACGTGGGGCGGCTCACCGCCGCGGTCTCGGCGCCCTCGCGCGGCGCCGTCCTCCTCTTCCTGGGAACGGTGCGCGACAGCCACCGGGGGCAGAGGGTCGAGCGACTCACCTACAGCGCCTACCGGCCCATGGCCGAGGCGCGGCTCGTGCGGATCGTCGAGGAGCTCGAGGCGGCGGGCGACGATCTGGCCCTGGCCATCGTCCACCGCCTGGGCGAGGTCGCGGTGGGCGAGGCGAGCGTCGTGATCGCCGCGGCGTCACCCCACCGCGCGGCGGCCTACGAGGCCAGCCGCCGGGCCCTCGAGCGCCTCAAGCACGAGGTGCCGATCTGGAAGCGGGAGCACTACGGCGACGGCGGCTCGGCGTGGCGCGAGGAGGAGTCGCTGGCCGGGACCTCGAAGCGCCGGCGCACGTAGGACCCGGTCCCCGAGACCTCGTCGCGCACTCCGACCGCCACCTCGGCCGGTCCGACCGGGAGGTCGAGCGCCACGTAGAAGACCCGGCGTCCGCCGGCGACCTTCTCGTCCTC
The DNA here is from genome assembly GCA_964539125.1 of uncultured Thermoanaerobaculia bacterium. Taxonomy (GTDB): domain Bacteria; phylum Acidobacteriota; class Thermoanaerobaculia; order Multivoradales; family DATKCC01; genus CAVUBL01. Next base: position 3,784 of record CAZIIB010000447.1, read on the forward strand.
GAGCACCTTGACCGGCGCCAGCTGTTGCTTGATCGGGCCCCAGTGTCCCGCACCGTCGCCCGCGGTCAGCACCAGTCGAAGCTGTCCCACCGAGAAGCCGGCGCCGG
>CAZIIB010000448.1:0-3885 GCA_964539125.1 uncultured Thermoanaerobaculia bacterium
GCAACCCCTCGATCCCCTTCCCACCCTCAGAAGGGGGGAAGGTGACGCCAGCACCCCTGGCTCGGGGGTAAGCTTCTCTCTGTGATGACCGCTCCCGGCACCAAGACCACCGGCTCGAAGCGCAAGGTCCGGCGTCCCTTCCGGAGCCCTACCCTGGCGCGCTTCCTCCTCGACCAGCTCGCCGAGGCGGGGGTGGAGACGATCTTCGGCATCCCCGGAGACTTCATCATTCGCCTGTGCCAGGTGATCGAGGAGTACCCGGGCATCGACTTCCTCACCATGAGCCACGAGCCCGGCGTGGGCTTCGCCGCGAGCGGCGCCGCGCGGGGCCGGGAGGGGATCGCCGTGGCCTGCGTCACCTACGGCGCCGGCGCCCTCAACATGGTGAACCCCGTGGCCGCCGCCTACGCCGAGAAGACCCCGGTTCTGGTGCTCACCGGCGGGCCGGGGCGGGAGGAGCGCGAAGGAGGCATCCTGGTCCATCACCAGGTCAAGAGCTTCCGCTCGCAGCTCCGGGTCTTCCGCGAGGTCACCCACTACCAGGCGGTGCTCGACGACCCGGAGACCGCGGCCGATCAGGTGCGCTATGCCATCGACCAGTGCCGCCTCTTTTCCCTGCCGGTCTACCTCGAGGTTCCCCGGGACATGGTCGACACCCGGATTCGGGTGGGGCAGGCGGCCGGCTTCGAGGTGCCCACCGAGCCCGGCGCGGTGGAGGAGGCGGCGGCCGAGATCGCCCGCAAGGTCCGCGCCGCGCGACATCCCGTGCTGGTGGTGGGGGTCGAGGTCCACCGCCTCCAGCTCGCCCGCCGGGCCGAGGCCCTGGCCGAGGCCCTGGGGCTGCCGGTGGTGTCGACCTTCATGGGTCGCGGGACCTTCCCGGACGACCATTCCCAGTACGCCGGCACCTATCTGGGCCCGGCCTCGCCCCCGGGCGTGCGCGAGCTCGTGGAGGAGTCGGACTGCCTGCTCATGCTGGGGGCCCTGTTCTCCGACACCAACATGGGCGTGCGCCTCCGGGCCCTCGATCCGCGCCACGTGGTGTTGGCGGTCTCCCGAGAGGTCCGCTCCGGCTTCCACCTCTACCGTGACGTGCCCCTGGCCGACCTCGTCGAGGCGCTCATCGAGCGCGCGGGCGGCGGGGGGTGGGCGAGCTTCCACGCCCGCGACGGCCGGCCCCCCTTCATGCGCGCCGACGACGAGCCTTCCGCTGGGCCGATCCGGGTGGCCTCGATGATCGCGGAGATCAACCGCTTCTTCGCCCGGCACGGTCAGATGCCGCTGGTCACCGACACGGGCGACTGCCTGTTCTGCAGCCACCAGATCGACACCCAGTGGGTCGTGGCGTCTGCCTACTACGCGACCATGGGCTTCGGGGTTCCGGCGGCGATGGGCTTCGAGGCCGCCACCGGCCGCCGGCCGCTGGTGCTGGTGGGGGACGGCGGCTTCGAGATGACCGGCTGGGAGTTGCTCCACGCGCGGCGCTGGGGCCTCGCCCCCATCGTGGTGGTGATGAACAACCAGTCGTGGGAGATGCTTCAGTCCTTCTTGCCGGCGGCCTACAACGAGCTGCCGGCCGGCTGCTTCGCCGAGGCGGTCGCCCCGTGGGGCGTCGAGACGGAGCGCACGGAGACGGCGTCGGCGTTTCGGGCGGCCCTCGAACGGGCGGCGGAGCACGACGGGCCGGTGCTGCTGGAGGTTCCCCTGGCTCGCGGCGACATCTCGGAGACGCTCTACACCTTCACGAGGAGCGTCGGAACGACCCCTCCGCCTCCCTGACGGGGCCCTGCTTCACCCCTGGGGTTCCATGTGCTCATAGTCCTCGGGCGTGTCGAGGTCGCGGACGCTGCCCGGGTCGTCGACCTCGACCTCGGACACCTCGTCGGGGCGCTCGGCGAGGAGCTGGCGCAGGCCGACGGCGGGATCGAGGCCGGGAAGGTCGGGGATCCGGGCGGCGGCGATCCCCAGGGGGTGACCGCGACGGCCGGCGTGGACGGGGACTGCGAGGGTCGCGCCCCGCTCGAGGCGCGCGAGGACGGCGGCGACTGTCGACGCGGCGAGCTCCGGCAGGTCGGCCGGGCAGACCAGGAGCGGTTCGCCGACCGCCGCGAGCCGGCCCACCCCGCCCAGGGCCTCGAGACCGGCGAGGATCGACGACAGCATTCCCCGATCCGGCGCGGGGTTCTCCGCCATCGGCAACCCCTGCTCCGCGGCCCAGCGGTGGAGTGGGCCGTCCTCCGGTCGGACCACCAGGCAGACCCCCGCGGCACCGCCCTCGATCAGGGCCTCGACGGTGGCACCCACGACGGTGGTCCCGCCGACCGGAAGCAGCAACTTGGCCCGACCCATCCGGCGGGAGGCGCCGGCGGCGGGAACGAGGGCGGTGGGCATGAGGGAGGGTCTCAGGCGGTGGCAGGGAGCTCGTCGCTCGCCTCGACGAGCTCGATTCCCCGCTCGCCGAGCGCCGCCAGCACCGGGCGTGCGATCTCCTCGAAGACCGGAATCTGGACTCCGGTGGCGGACAGCGCGCCGTCCAGCACCAGGCCGCACGCGAGGGCCGCAGGCAGCCCCACGGTGCGGGCCATGGCCGAGTCGTCGCCCGCCGTGCCGTAGGCGATCAGGCGCTCGACGATCCGACGGGAACCGGACGTCTTGGCCCCGAGACCTTCGGCCACGAAGCGGTGCTCGAGCACCACCATGTCCCGCTCGCCTTCACCGTAGCGGAGCTTCTCCTCGAAGAGGTGGGCCAGGACGTCCAGAGGGGTGTCCGAGTCGTCGGGCAGCGGCTGCTGGGAGAAGAAGCCGAGCCAGCCCAGCCGGTCGAGCACCGGGTGCTCCTCCGGGAGATCGAGGAAGCGCGCCACCCGCGCCCGCACCGAGCCCGGGCCGGGCGGCAGGTTGCGGTCCACCAGGTCGCAGTAGCTCGGCCCCAGGCCGGCGTGCTCGTCGAGACCGAGCAGCCCCAGGCGGAGGAGGGCCTCCATGGTCTCGCACCAACCCGGGTAGCGCAGGGTTCCGCGGAAGACGTCCCGGGCGTCGGCGAGGCCGTAGAGGTCGCGGTAGGGGAGGGAGTCTCGGTTGGGGTAGCCCTCGAGCTCTCCGATTCCGGGCACCTCGACCCGGTCGGCGCCGCCGGGCAGGTAGGGGCTCGGGTGCTCGACCTCCTCGCCGTCGCGCAGGAACCGCACCGGGCTGCGCGCGGCCAGCAACACCCCGCGCGGGCTCCAGGACAGCTTGTAGCGCAGAGGGTTGGCGGCGGAGTCCGGAGCCGGCAGCCCGCCGCAGTACGAGATGAACGAGGTGATGCGACCGCCGTCGCGCTCGAGGCGCCGGATCCCCTCGGCCGCCATCATGTGGTCGATCCCCGGATCGAGGCCGCACTCGTTGAGCAGCAGCACCCCGCGGCTCCTGGCGGGGGCGTCGAAGGCGCGCATGGCCTCCGAGACGTAGGAGGTGGTCACCAGCGAGACCCCGTGGGCCACGCAGGGCTCGGCGACCCGGGGGTGGAGCTGCGCCGGCAGGAGGCTGACCACCGCGTCGGCCTCCGCGACCAGCCGGTCGAGGGCCTCGTGGTTCTCCACGTCGAGCGCCAGCGCGCGGCCGCCGTGACCCGCGTGGAGGGCGGGTGCCACCAGCTCGCGGGCCCGCTCCACGTTGAGCGCGGCGACCGTGAGCTGGAGTCCGGGCCGGGCCAGCAGCTCGTTGACCAGGGGCGCGGCCACCAGGCCGGCCCCGACCACCAGGACCCGGCTCACGCCGGCACCCGCGCGAGGTACCGGAAGCGGGGGGTGAGCTCGCCGCGGTGGGTGAGCACCGCCTCGAGGATCGCCGCCGGCAGGGCCAGGTGCTCGAAGTCGACGTCGAAGTCGGCGCCCACCAGGCCGC
>CAZIIB010000449.1:0-3873 GCA_964539125.1 uncultured Thermoanaerobaculia bacterium
CTCCTTCCTGGAGGCGGAAGGCCTCGACCCGGAGACGTTCGCCTCCCAGGTCGACGGCCGGTTCATGAGCGCCTTCGTGCGCGCCCGGAAGCCGGCGTAGGGGGCCGTGCGCCGGCGTGCGGCCCGGCTCGGGGCCGGCGGCCCCCTCCCTCGGCATGAGGAGACTCGGAGCTCCAGGCACCGCCGGCCGGCTCGGGGATCGCGGTAGGCTCCGACTCCGGAGGCCGCCACCCGTGTCACGAATCCGCCCCCTCGATGCCGTCGAGATCCGCGTCCTCGGCGTGCTGCTCGAAAAGGAGCAGGCCACGCCGGACCAGTACCCGCTGACCACCCGTACGATTCTCGCGGGCGCCAACCAGAAGACCAACCGCGACCCGGTGACCGAGCTCACGGAGACCGAGGTCACCGAGGCCCTCGATCGGCTGCGCGAAGACGTGCTGGTCTGGCGTACCCAGACGGCGCGCGCCGAGCGCTGGGAGCAGCGCCTGGACCGGCGCTGGGAGCTCGACCCCGCCTCGAAGGCGGTGATGACCCTGCTTCTCCTCCGGGGCCCGCAGACGCCGGGCGAGCTGCGCACCCGCTCCGAGCGGCTCCACCCCTTCGCCACGGTGGCGGAGGTGGAAGAGACTCTGACCCGCCTGGCCGAGGGCTTCGACCCCCTGGTCCGGGAGCTGCCGCGGCGCCCCGGTCAGCGCGAGCTCCGCTGGGTCCACCTGGCGGTAGCGGAGGAAGCGGAGACCGCACCGGCCGAAGAGGCCGCCCACTCCGCGGGGGGGCCGACCCCGGACGGCGGAGCGCGGCCGCCCACGGCGGCGGAGCAACGCCTCGAGCGCCTGGAGGAGGAGGTCGCCGAGCTCCGGGAAACCGTCGGCGAGCTGACCCGTCAGCTCCACGAGGTACGCACCGGGCTCGGGCTGGAGTAGGAGCGCCGCCGCTTCGCGGAACGCCAGATGGCAGAGGCTTCCCGCTCACGGGCACGCACCCTTTCCCCGATCCTGGCGGTCAACTTCGTCGGCAGCCTGGGCTTCAGCCTCGTCCTGCCGTTCCTCGTCTTCCTGGTGACCCGGCTGGGGGGCAACGCCCTCGTCTACGGTGTCCTGGGTGCCACCTACTCGGCCTTCCAGCTCGTCGGCGCGCCGGTCCTGGGGCGCTGGTCCGACCGCTTCGGGCGCAAGCGAATCCTGCTCTTGAGCCACCTGGGGACTCTCGTGTCCTGGGGCATCTTCCTGGTCGCGCTCCACATTCCGGTGCGCCGTCTTCTGGCCGTGGACGCCCCGGTCGCCGGCGCCTTCACCCTCACGGTGCCCCTGGTCCTGCTCTTTCTCGCGCGGGCCCTGGACGGCGTCACCGGGGGCAACGTCTCGGTGGCGAACGCCTACCTCGCCGACGTCACCGACGAGGCCGATCGGAGCGCCGTGTTCGGGAAGATGTCGGTCGCTTCGAACCTCGGGTTCGTGGTGGGCCCGGCGCTCGCCGGCCTGCTGGGCGCCACGGCCTGGGGCGAGACGCTACCGGTCCTCGCCGCCTTTGCGATCTCCGCCGTGGCGAGCCTCCTCATCTTCTTCCTGCTGCCCGCTGCCGAGCCCTGCGTTCTCGCCGCCGACCCGGAGCCGGCCAACGTCCGCAAGGCCTTCGGTCAGGAGTCCAAGGATTGCTTCCAGCTGAGCACGGCGACCCGGCTCTCGGTCCACCAGATCCTCGCCTTGCCCGGAGTGGCGTTGCTCCTGGCCCTGCACTTCCTGGTCTTCCTCGCGTTCAACCTCTTCTACATCGCCTTCCCGGTCTTTGCAGCGGAAGGCCTCGGCTGGTCCATCACCCGGCTCGGCGTCTTCTTCTCCGTCATGAGCGTCGCCATGGCACTGGTGCAGGGGCCCGTCCTCGAACGGGCGGCCAAGGTCTGGTCGGACCGGTGGCTGGTGGTGGGCGGCGCCCTGGTGCTCGCCGCGAGCTTCGTCGCCTTCGTTTCGCGGTCGACAGCGGTGATCTACGCGGGCACGCTGCTGCTGGCCCTGGGCAACGGCCTCATGTGGCCGTCACTCCTCTCGCTGTTGTCGAAGGCGGCCGGCCGGCGCTTCCAGGGGGCGGTCCAGGGCTTCGCGGGGAGCGCCGCCGCCGTCGCCAGCATCGTCGGCCTGCTCACCGGAGGGCTCCTCTACGGAGCGATCGGCCCTTGGGTCTTCGTGGTGTCGGCCGTCATCACGTCGCTCGTGGTCCTCCTCGCCCTCAGGATCCGGCAACCCCGAGCGGACCGGTCGTAGCGGCGCCGTTCAGCGGGCCTCGGCGGCCTCCTCTCCGGTTCGGCCCGCCTCACCGAAGTAGAGCCAGAGCATGTAGGCCACCGCCCCCAGCGCCACGACGAAGCAGACCGCGAAGAGCAGCAGGACGCTCCACTGGGGCTTGAACGGCATGGCGGAGCTGTCGACGATCCCGTCGAGGCGGATCGAGCGCAGAAGCTGGCGGTTGGAGACCATGGACAGCAGCGAGACGAAGAGCAGCGCCCCGGACGCGGCCAGCCGGCCCCGGAAGAAGAGGGCCAGCGAGGCGAGCGACAGGACCAAGGTCACGGCGATGAAGGCGAGGGCCGGCGACTGGAGGAACCGCGCGAGCAACGGGCCGAGGCTCCCCAGGTAGATCAGGCCGGCGAGGACCGCCGCGGTCATGGCGATTACCAGGGCGCGCTTGGCGTAGGCGAAGAGCTTCTCGTCGCGCCGGCCGAAAATCCCCAGGGCGAAGGCGCCCAGGGTGAAGGCCCCGGCGACCATGTGCAGCCAGCGGAAGATCCAGGCCCCGACGTCGGGGTTGAAGCTCTGCCCCGAAGGATCGGCCGCGTAGGCCGACTGGATCGTCTTCGGCGCCTCCGCCATGGCGAAGATCCCGGCGTAGGCGAGGGAGGCGTAGACCAGGGCGGCCAGAGCCAGTCCCAGCCAGAGCGCCACCCTGCCGGGCGCGAGACGAGGCACGAGGGCCACCCGGTAGAGGACGAAGTAGGCGATGACGACCGCGGCCAGGATGCCGATCCAGTACCAGCCGGAGACGATGGCCGCGGCGTAGACCTGGCGATGGTAGACGAGCTGCACGAAGAGCAGCGGCGCCACGCCCAGGGTGATGGTGGCCGCCATGGCGCTGGGCAGGGCACGCAGGAAGGTCCGCACCGCCGGACGGCTCCACTTGTCGTCGAGTCGCGCGAAGAGGATCAGCCCCAGGCCACCGAAGACGAGGCCCATGGCAAGGAAGTGAAGCGCCAGGGTCAGGACGTGAAGGCCGGTGATCAACCAGACCGGCGCGGACAGAAACTCGTAGCTCGGAGTCATCGCGCACCTCCGGAGGTGGCGGAGACGAGGTAGCCGGCGAGGGCGTCCCGCTCGGCGGTGTCGCCGGTGAAGGGCGGCATCTCGTCGGAGAGGTCACCGGCCGAGTCGAGGAGGACCTCGATGTCCTCCAGACCCATGCCGGCGAGGGCCGGTGTCTTGTCGTTGTAGCCACCAATCACGTGGCACTTGGCGCAGCGCACCTCGTAGGACTTGCGGCCCAGCTCCGGCCCCGAGAGGCCGTAGACCTCGGCCAGCGGCCGGGTGTCGACGTGGGCCGCGATGTAGGCGGCGAGGGTGTCGATCTCGGCCGGGGTGCCGGCGAAGGGTGGCATGTTGCCCCGCATGTGGAGAGAACCCCGGATGGTCCCCGCGATGTAGGGCGCGTCGGTGCCGTCGTAGTAGGTCCGCATCGCCTTGTAGCCGGCGATCGTGTGGCAACTCCGGCAGGCGCGGTTGAACAGGTCGCGGCCGTCGTCGCCCGTCCGGTAGGCGAGCGCCGGCAGCAGCCCGGTCTTCTGGAGCTCCGGGACCCGGTCCGCCTCGATGCCGTTGCCGTACATGG
>CAZIIB010000450.1:0-1836 GCA_964539125.1 uncultured Thermoanaerobaculia bacterium
GGACGGGAAAGACGAACACCCAGAACAGGGCCGCGGGCTCGCGCACGAACTCGAGCAGCCGGGCGCGCGTGAGCTCGGCCAGGGGGCGGAGCCGGCGGCGGTGGGCGAGGGTGCCGTCAGGCATCGCGCAGCTCCTTGCCGGTGAGCTTCACGAACACGTCTTCGAGGGTCGCGGCGTGGGTCGCCATGGCGAGAACCTCGACACCCTGGCGCTCGATCTCCGCGAGGAGCGGCGGCAGCGACTCCTCGATCCGGGCGACGCTCAGGACGTGGCTGCGCTTGCGCACCGAGACGTGGCGCACTCCCGGGAGCCGGCCGAGCGCGCCCTCGTCCAGCTCGCCGCCGGCCTCGAACTCGAGAATCTGGTCCGCGCCCAGGGAGGCCACCAGCTCGGCCGGGGTACCCAGGGCGATCACCTCGCCGAGATCGAGGATCGCCACGCGGTCGCAGAGGCGCTCCGCCTCGTCCATGTAGTGGGTGGTCACGATGACGGTGCCGCCACCCGAGCGGAACGACTCGACCAGCTCCCAGAGCTTGAGCCGGGCCTGAGGGTCGAGGCCGGTGGTCGGCTCGTCGAGAAAGAGCACGTCGGGGTCGCCCACCAGGGCGCAGGCCAGGGCCAGGCGCTGGCGCTGCCCGCCCGACAGGCGCTCGACCCGGGAATCGCGCTTGCTCTCGAGCTCGACCGTGGCGATCGTCTCGTCGACCCCCCGGCCGCGGGCGACGAAGCTCCGGAACAGCCGCACCACCTCGTGGACCGTGAGCTTGTCGGGAAGGCGGGTCTCCTGGAGCTGGATGCCCAGGCGCTCGCGGATGGCATGATCGTGCCCCCGTCCCCAGCCCCACTGCCAGCTCAGGCCGAGCACCTCCACCGTCCCCTCGTCGGGAGGGATCAGGCCCTCGAAGATCTCCACGGTCGTCGTCTTGCCGGCGCCGTTGGGCCCGAGCAGTCCGAAGCACTCGCCCGTCGCCACCTCGAGGTCGATCCCGGCCAGGGCCACCGTGTCCTTGTAGCGCTTGACCAGGCCGGAGCAGCGCACGGCCGCGCCGGCGGGCTGCGCGGCGGGAGCGGAGGCGGAAGCTGACGGAGCAGGGCTCATGGCGGGAGGCGTCATGCTATCTCAGGGGGTACGCGTTCCGAGGTCGCCCGCGCGTCGCTGGAGCGCAAGCAGGGGACTACCCCCCGAGCACTCGGAGTCGTGGATCGACGCGCATCGAGCCGGGCCGCGTGCGTCGAGGCAAAGCCACCCCTGGATAGACTAGACTGAACCATGCGTCAGTACCTGGACCTGCTGCGCCACATCCTGGACGACGGGGTGGAGAAGGGGGACCGCACCGGCACCGGCACCCTCTCGGTCTTCGGGCACCAGATGCGCTTCGACCTGGCGCAAGGGTTCCCGGTCCTCACCACCAAGAAGCTCCACCTGCGCTCCATCATCCACGAGCTCCTCTGGTTCCTCGCCGGCGGCACCAACGTCCGCGACCTCCAGGAGCACGGCGTGTCGATCTGGGATCCCTGGGCCGACGACGACGGCGAGCTGGGCCCCATCTACGGCCACCAGTGGCGCTCCTGGCCGGCCCCCGACGGGCGCTCGATCGACCAGATCGCACGCGTCCTCGACCAGCTCCGCACCCGGCCCGACTCCCGGCGCATCCTGGTCTCGGCCTGGAACGTGGCCGACATCGAGCAGATGGCCCTGCCGCCCTGCCACACCATGTTCCAGTTCTACTCCGCCCCCATCCCGGGTCAAGCTCCCGGCGGCGGCGGCCGCCGGCGCCTCTCCTGTCAGCTCTACCAGCGGAGCGCCGACGTCTTCCTGGGGGTTCCGTTCAACA
>CAZIIB010000450.1:1846-3865 GCA_964539125.1 uncultured Thermoanaerobaculia bacterium
CTGCTGACCATGATGATCGCCCAGGTCGTGGACATGGCGGCGGGCGACTTCGTGCACACCTTCGGCGACGCCCATCTCTACTCGAACCACCTGGAGCAGGCCCGGCTCCAGCTCACCCGCGAGCCGCGCCCTCTGCCGCGCATGCTCGTGGACCCCGAGGTCACCCGCCTCGAGGACTTCCGCTTCGAGAGCTTCGAGCTCCAGGGCTACGATCCGCACCCCCACATCAAGGCCCCCATCGCGGTATGAGAGTCAGTCTCATCGCCGCGGTGGCGCGCAACGGCGTGATCGGGCGCGACGGGGGAATCCCCTGGCGCTTGCCGGCGGACCTCGGCTACTTCAAGCGCACCACCATGGGGCACACCCTGGTCATGGGTCGCCGGACCTTCGAGTCGAGCGGCGCCCTGCCGGGACGGAGGACGATCGTCCTCACCCGGCAAAGGGCTTGGCGCCCGCCCGGCGACCCCGCCGGGGTCGAGACCGCCGCCTCGCTCGACGAAGCGCTCGAGCGGGCGGCCGAGCTCGGCGAGGACGAGGTCTTCATCTGCGGCGGGGAGGAGATCTATCGCCGGGCGCTGCCGGCGGCCGACCGGCTCCACATCACGCGGGTCGAGGCCGAGCCCGAGGGCGACACGCGTTTTCCGGAGCTCGACCTCTCGACCTGGCGCCGGGTCTCGCGGGAGGAGCACGAGGCCGACGAGCGCAACCCCTACGCCTACGCCTTCGAGGTCTACGAGCGGGGGTGAGCGCCCCGTCTTCGGCCGCGGCCGGCCGGGCGGGGCGGGCGGAGCTACTCGTCGGTCTGCTTGAGCTTCGCGAAGGCGGCGGCGAGGGTGGGCATGCCACCGCCCAGATCCTCCTTCGCCCGCTTCTTGTAGTCGCGGTAGTCGGTGCGCGAGCCCTCGATCTTCGCGCCTTCGGGCAGCAGCGTGATCCGCTTGCGCCGGGACTCGATCCGCCCCACCTGGACCTGCACCTCGCTGCCCGGCGCGTAGACCCGGCCCGGGTGGGTGCCCCGGGGAAGGTTCATCTCCGAGGTGGGAAGGAGGCCGGTGAGGCCGGGTTCGAGGTTGATGAAGACCCCGAACGGGGCGATCTCCTCGACCGTGCCGGAGACCACGTCGCCCTCCGGGTAGCGCTCCTCGACCTTGCGCCACGGGTCGCCGGACGGGATCGGGCGCAGGGAGAGGGAGATCCGGTGCCGCTTGACCTCCACCTCCTTGATCCAGCCGGTGACCTCTTGGCCCGGCTCGAAGCCCTCGCCCTCGAGGCTCGCGCCCGGCGGCAGGGCCGAGACGTGGACCAGCCCCTCCATGCCCGGCTCGACCTCGACGAAGACGCCGAACTCGGTCTTGCCGGTCACCTTTCCGGTGAACTCGGAGCCGCGGGCGTGGGCCTCGGAGAAGGCGGCCCACGGGTCCGCCTCGAGGGCCTTGATCGAGAGGGAGATCCGGTTGCCGTCCTCCTCGATCTTGAGCACCTTGACCTTGACCTTCTGGCCCTTCTTGACCAGCTCCTTCGGGTGGTTCACCGAGCGGTGCGAGAGCTCAGAGACGTGGACCATCCCCTCGATCCCGCCGCCCAGGTCGACGAAGGCGCCGAAGCTGGTGAGGGAGGTCACGTGACCCTCGAGCTCGGCTCCCAACGAGAGCTTCTCGCGCACCTTGGCGGCGCGGTGGGCGCGCTCCTCCTCGAGCACCTTGGCGCGGGAGACGACGAAGCGGTTGCCCTGGCGCCGATGCTCGATGACCCGGAAGCGGTAGGTCTTCTCGATGTACTTCTTGGGCGCCTTGGGGTTGCCGATCTCGATCTCCGAGCGCGGGCAGAAGGCGAGCAAGCCGTCGATCAGGACGTGGAAGCCGCCCTGGTTCCAGCCGAAGACCTTGCCCTCGATCGGCGTCTCCTTCTCGAGGGCCTCGAGCAGGCGGAGGGACACCGGGTCGGTGGGCAGCGGGGCCTCCTCGCCGACGGCCACATCGGGCTGGGGCGCCACCGCCTGCGCCTCGCCCCGCTCCTCGG
>CAZIIB010000451.1:0-1605 GCA_964539125.1 uncultured Thermoanaerobaculia bacterium
CGAGGACCTGGTGCGCGTCCACTGGCTCGACAGAGGGTGAGAGCTGGGCATGCTCTTGAGCGAGCAGCTACCATCCACCTGGCAGCGCCGAGCTCCGCGAGCGCCGTGTTGAGCACCGCTGGCGCCTGGAAGACGCTGGTTCTCCACCCAGCGGCGGAGATCCTTGGGGCTCCCTGCGGTGGGCATTCCAAGGGCAAGATACCGCCTCGCAGGGCCGTTCCTTCAGCTCGATCTCTCCGACGGATCGCTTCGCAAGATGTCGAGGATGGCGGTGCTACACTACTTGTGTTGGAATGTGTATACAGAAGGGGCCACAGAAAATGTCGACAGTTACCGTACGCGTCCGCAAGGAGACTCGCGAGACTCTCCGCGAGATCGCCAGCCACACCGGTCGCTCGATGCCCGACATCCTCGACCAGGCGGTGGAGGAGCTCCGCCGCCGGAGCTTCCTCCAGGGCCTGGCAGAGGACTTTGCGGCGTTGAGGAACGACCCCGCCGCGTGGCGCGAAGAGCTCGAGGAGCGCGAGGTCTGGGACGCGACCCTGAACGACGACCTGGAACAGGATTGACCGTGTCCCGGCCCGACCGTGGGGACGTCTGGCGGGTGGATCTCGACCCGGTTCGTGGGCACGAGCAGGCAGGCAAGCGGCCGGCGCTCGTCATCTCGGTGGACGCACTAAACCACAGCGCGGCGGAGCTCGCCGTCGTCCTGCCGATCACGAGCCGGGACAAGGGGATCCGCTCCCATGTGCGGGTGCCCGCCCAGGAGGGGGGACTGGATCGCACCAGCTACGTCAAGTGCGAGGACGTCCGGTCGGTCTCGGTCGCCAGGATGGAGACGCGTCTAGGGACTGTCAGGGCGGAGACCCTGCGCGCTGTGGAAGATCGGCTGCGGCTTCTGTTGGGGCTGTAGAGGTCGAGGAGACGGTTGACTCAGGCGTGGACGAGCTACTCCGGGAGGACGAGCCGTCCAGATTCAGGGTCAAACACCTTCGGCATGGCCTCCTCGCGCCACCCGAAGGCTTGATAGACACGCCGGACCAGGCGTAAGCCGCAGCGGTCCGGCGCCTCGTCGATCTCCTGGTACGCGAAGACCATGGGTTCCCAAGTCAGATCGGGCTCTTCGATTCGAACCAGGCGTTCTCCCAGGAAGTAGGCGCCGGGGCTCCCTTCCCGGAGACCCCAGCCACTGATACCCAGAAGAGCCAGGCCGGCTACCACTTGGTCGCTTGGCTCGAGGAGATCGCGGTAGACGACTCGGGCGATTCTGAAGGCGGAAACCGGGTACTCGAGGAGGGTCAACGGCCAGATCTCGCGGTCGTCGCCTTTCCAATGCAGGCGCTCGAGTGCGACCCAGAAGCGCAGGGCGCCGGACTCTCCGACCTCGACCCGCGACTCGTACTCATTCCGCAGCTCCGACCACAAACCCCACTCAATCCCGTCCTTCGTGAGCTTCGGCTGGTGGGAGGTGCGGGCGAAGTGCCAGCCGGTCCTGCGGTTGCTGGTGACGGAAGGATCGAGGGCGATGTGTTGGATGCGAGCGTCCTGGACGTCGAGATGGATCCGGCGGGCGGGCTGGAGACCAAGCCAGAGGCCGGTCTCCCC
>CAZIIB010000451.1:1615-3862 GCA_964539125.1 uncultured Thermoanaerobaculia bacterium
CCGAGTACCTCGCGAGCCTGCTCCAGCTTCACGACGGCCTCCCTGACCGGGGAGTCACCACCCTTTGCCGGCTGCTGCCCGAAGATCTCCTCCCTCGACATGGGGAGGTTCCGCGACCCGATCCGGCGCACGAAGTGTCGGCCGCCCCCCTTGCGGAAGGCGAAGGGCTGTCTTCCGGCCCCCGGATCCGGCGACCGGACCTTGACGAGCAGGAGCGCGGGATCGGCATCCGGAGGAACGAGCTCGATCGACACCTCCGCCGGCATGGGAGAGGGCTCGATCGTGTCGGTCAGGTGATCCCTGAGCCGATCCCGAGCGCGTCCGGGACCGGTTTCGGGTTCCAAGGCAACCGCTTTCCCTTCTTCGTCCACCGCCCCGATCCAGACCTCGCCGCCTTCGGCGTTGAGCATGCCCACGACCTCGCGGGCGATGCTGCTCGGATCTCTGAGCGCGTCCTTCGCTTTGAATTCCCGCCGCTGGCCCTCGCGCCGGCCCAGGATCTCGACGGTCATGGTCGGCCTCCGGCGATCGCCGCGCGGGGATCTGCCAGGAAGCGGCTGATCGGCACGAAGACGACGCCGTCGACGTTACCTTCCGCAAGCCCACCGTGAACGAGCACCGCGCGGTCCGCTCCGGCGCGGTCGGCGGCGAGCTCGAGGGCCTTGCGCTTGGCGGCCTTGGGCTGGATGCTCTGGGTGACCTCTACCGCCACCTGGTCGGAGTCCGATTCCAGGAGAAAGTCCACTTCCAGCCCGTCGCCCCAGCGCAGGTAGTGCAGGTGGCCGCCGAGATCCCGGCTCAGTTCGCGCAGATGACGGAAGACGACGGCCTCGAAGATCTTGCCGCGGACCTCCGCTTCCTGTGGCCGGACCGCCGCGAACGCCGCCACCAAGCCGTGGTCGGCGGCGTAGAGCTTGCCCCTGCCGCGGAGCTGGGCCGAGGCCTTGGCGCTGGTGGAGCGGCGGGGGAGAGCGACGATGAGCAAGGTGTCCTGCAGCAGGTCCATCCACTTGGCAGCGGTCCGTCGATCGACGCCGAGGTCCGCGGCGCGGGCGGAGACGTTCTGCTCGGCGCCCGACTCTTGGACCAGGTAGACGAACAGCTTCCTCAGCAGCTCGGGGTCGTCGACCTGGCCCGAGAGGTCGCGTCGGATCGCCCGGTCGACGATGTCGCTCCGCAGCCTCTCCCGGACCAGGGCGGGGTCGTCGCTCCGGACGTGAGCCGGGAACCCGCCGAGCGCCAGGTAGCGTTCGATGACCTGGGGGTCGGCGGCCGAGACCGGCAGCGGCGAGTCTGAGTGGCCCGAGTTTCCGGGCTTTTCGCCCCTAGAGTCGAGCAGTGCGGCGAACTCTCCGAACGTCAGGCCTTCGAGAACGATCTCGTCCCATCGGCCGAGGCCGGACTCCCTGCCCGCGTCGCGCAGCAAGCTCGCCGCCGAGTCCGTGGCGATGATCCGCCCAAGCTGATTGTCCACAGCGTGCTTGAGCCAGCGGTCCCAGCGGGGAACGTGATGCAGCTCGTCGAGGAGGAGAACCTGTGGGCGCCTCGGGTCGGCGCTCGGCGGACGAAGTTCGGCAATCTCCTCGGGGCTCACCTCGCGCCGGAGGCGGAAGTCCTCGAAGTCGAAGTAGGTCAGGTTGCGAGCAGGCCAGCCGTCGTCGAGGAGGTCGTCACCGAGCTGTTTGAGGAGGGTCGTCTTGCCGACTTGGCGTGGACCGAGCAACACCTGCGCCCGGCGCTCGTCGGGCCGGATGAGCTGCTCGAAGAGACGGCGATGAACGGACCGGCGGACCGGCCAGGCCGAGGCCCGCCGTGCCCCCGGCTCCTTCCACCAGGGATTGAGGTCCTCGAGAATCGGCGAGAGATCAATTGGAACACCCATGATGGCTGACAAAATATACATCGAGATGTATAGTTTGTCAATCTGGTGCTCTCCGCTCTCTCTTCTTCACCGACAGCACCTTCTCGACCTCGGCGATCACCTCGCCGGCCTCGTCCTTGATCTCGACGGTGAAGCGGGGCTCGGTCTTGCCGTCGGCGTCGGCCTGGCGGCGGATCGCCTCGACCTCCACGTCGGGGATGTGGAAGCGGGCGGTGACCGCGGAGCGGCCGGGGCGGCGGAAGCGGATCGAGGCCGACTTGTCCCACACCTGGTAGCCCGGGCCCAGGGCCTCGATCAGGATGAGCATGAAGAACGGGTCGCACATGGAGTAGAGCGAGCCGCCGAAGTGGGTGCCCACGTAGTTG